>JABGZU010000148.1 GCA_018674605.1 Candidatus Nitrosopumilus sp. | reverse complement strand
TTAATTATTTAGTCAAAGAAAGAAGTTTTTCAGAAGATAGAATTCAATCAACGTTAAACAGATTAAAAAAAGCACTAGAGAAAAAAAGTCAGAATTTAGATCAATGGTTTTAAGAATATTTCAATTTAATAAGCAGTAAATCCATTTTTAAAATATGTATCAAACAGAAGCCAGAAAAATATTGAAAGATGCACCAATAATGTGGAGAAGGATCAATTCCATAGGCATGATTTTAGACTGTAATTCAACATATGCATTAAACTTAGGATATGCAAAATCAGAAATTCTAGGAAAACCCATTTTTGAACACGTGCCAAAAGAATCATGGGAATCAATGAATAATTCACTAAAAACATGGTTTGAAACAGGCAAAGTAACAGATAGAAAAATTACATTTAGTAGACAAGATAAAACTACATTTACAGGACTATTGCAAGCCACAAGTCTTTATGATGAAAATAAAGATCTGATTGGAAGTAATACAGTAATTTTTAATTTAACACAAATGAGTGATGAAAATATAAAGAAATATGAAGAATTTTTTACAGAATCAAATAAAAGATTAGAAGAGATTAAAGAGAAAGAATACGATAAACTAGATAAAAATTCAAAATCAGAATATGATGGATTAAAAGAAATGTTTCAAATGTTATCAGAAATAGATTTAAAAAAAATAAACTAAACTAATTAGAATTTTCTTTTACAATTTTTTGAATTTCAGTAACAGCAGATGCATCATCTAATGTACTAGTATCTCCAATTGCTTCACCATTGGCAATAGATTTTAGTAATCTTCGCATAATTTTTCCACTACGAGTTTTAGGAAGTTTAGAAACAAAATAGATTTGTTTAGGAGTAGCAATTGCTCCAATATCAGTTCTAATTTTAGTAAAAATATTTTTTTTTAAAATAACTTGACTAGTAGTAATTCCATCTTTTAAAACAATAAATGCAATAATCACTTCACCTTTAATCTCATCAGGAATTCCACAAACAGCAGATTCTGCAACATTATCATCAGATACAATACAACTTTCAAGTTCAGCAGTTCCAATTCTATGGCCTGCTATTTTTAAAACATCATCTGCACGTCCAAGTAACCACAAATATCCATCATTATCTCTAAGAGCATAATCTCCAGAATAGTAACAATTAGTATATTTTGACCAATAGACAGTTTTGTATTTTTTATCATCTCCCCATAATGTCAAAAGCATTCCAGGCCAAGGATTTTTGATTATCAAATAACCTTTAGTGTTTGATGGAACTTCAACCCCAAATTCATCTACTACTGCAATATCAATGCCAGGGACAGGTAAAGTTGCAGAACCAGGTTTTAGGGGAATTGTTTCTAGTCCAGGTAATGGAGAAATCATCATACCTCCAGTTTCAGTTTGCCACCAAGTATCAACAATAGGACATTTTTCTTTTCCAATAATTTTGTAATACCATTTCCAGACTTCAGGGTTTATTGGTTCACCAACAGTTCCAAGTAATCGTAATGAAGAAAGATCAAATGAATTAGGAATATCATCGCCAGATTTCATAAACATTCTAAGAGCAGTAGGAGTAGTATAGAAAATAGTGGCATTATATTTTTCTAAAATATTCCACATTCTAGAAATGTCTGGAAAATCAGGTGCACCTTCATACATTATTTGTGTAGCACCGTGAAGTAAAGGAGCATAAACAACATAGCTATGGCCAGTTACCCAACCAATATCAGCTGTACAAAAAAATACATCAGAACTTTTAATATCAAATGCCCATTTGAAAGTAGAATAAAGATGTGTAAGATATCCTCCAGTACCATGTAAAACACCTTTAGGTTTTCCAGTAGTTCCAGAAGTGTACAATATGTACAAAGGATGATTACTATCTAATTTTTCAGCAACACATGAATCAGAAGCATTACTCATTAATTCATTCCAAAATTTATCTTTAGAAGAAATGGAAATTTTATTTTTTGTTCGCTCTAAAACAATTACATGTTCAACAAATTCAAGATCTTGAATAGCATCATCCACCACTTCTTTTAATTTAACGATTTTTCCTCTACGATAACTACCATCAGCAGT
>JABGZU010000146.1 GCA_018674605.1 Candidatus Nitrosopumilus sp. | reverse complement strand
TGAAACTATTCCCAGTGCTTGCCATGTACCCCTATCCATTAATTTTGTAACTGTTGGCTGGCTAATATCTATCACAATCACTTTAACAGTTGCTGGAAGCATATTTCCTGTTGCAATAGAGTGAAGCATTGTTGAAATCATAATTACCATACTGGCATCTTTTAGAACTTTTTTGTACTCTCGTTGTGCTACTGCCACATCTGTAATTACATCAGGTAATGGACCATCATCTCTAATTGATCCTGCCAATACAAATGGAACTTTATTTTTTACACATTCATACATAATCCCTTTAGTTAATTTTTTAGATTTTACCATATTTGCAATAGAACCTGCTTTGAATACGGCATTAATTGTATCCATATGATTTCGATGTCCATGATATGCCAAAGTAGCATCATGTACATTCATTCCTAAAGAAGTTCCCAAAGTAGCATACTCAATATCGTGTACTGCAAGGGCATTTCCTGCAAGTACTCCATCAATGTACCCTGCTCTAATTAGTTCAGATACTGCATCATCAGCTCCAGTATGAACAATTGCAGGACCGCCAACAATTACAATTTTTCCGCCGTTCTTTTTTGTATTGTAAATATCATCTGCCACTTTTTTTGCAATATGTTGTGTTGGTCTTTCACTGGAGCTAGAACTATTCATAAATTCAAATACATTTGCACCCTCTCTTGGACGTTCAGGTGGGGTAATTTTTACTCCTTCTTCACCTACAATTATTTGATCACCTTTTTTGATATCTCTAACTGGAACACAAAATGCATTATTTCCTTTTAGAACAATACACTTGTCCATCATTGTATTTTTAACTTGTATCCATTTTCCTTTATAGAAAATTTGTGTTTGATTGTTTGTAGTACTGTAAAAATTATCTGGCATTACACAATTTTTTGGAGATTTTTTTAATGTAATTTCTTTTTGAGATTTTGAAACAGCTCCTTCACGGTACACCATTTTTAGAATTGTGTTTAAGTGAGTTTGATCTTTTCCAGTAATTTCTAATCGTGCATAAGAGTGGTCTTTTTTCTTTTTCCCAATGTCTATTTCTTTTACTTGAAATTCACCTTTCAAGTCCATTATTTGATCAAATATTTTAGTTAAAATTGATGAATCGATAATGTGACCTTGTACTTCTATTTCTTGGGAAAATTTACTCATTTTATTATTCTCAACACTATGATAACTAAAGCTTTACGTTTAATTTTATCGCTATACTGGAAGGATGACTTTACCTACAAATTTTGGAATATTGTCCGCTTCAAATATTTTTTCAAGATTTTCTTTTTGTAACTTTGTTACTCCTTGAACTATTGTTTTTGAAGAGCCAGATTTATCCACTAGCGCAAGAATATATCCACTATTATCAGTCAAAATGAAACCTGCAGATTCATCAACAAACGCATACAGATTTTCTTCACCTACTGGCTGCGAAATATTGGTTTTTGAAGGAATTAAGGCCAATGCAGGCATTGCTTTACCATTTGTAATGGTATTGAGGTATTCTCTTGCAGTTGCAACTCTTTTTTGTCCCAGTTTTAATGCTTGAAAATATTGCATATTTTTCAAAGAATTCGTTTGTTATAAAAACAATTTTGATTCCAAAATAGAATTAACCATCAACTAATGATCCAAGTAATGACAAATTTTATGATAATTGAGTATTATTGAGATAATGAAAAAAATGCAAATAACGTCACATTTCTTTAAAATATGATTTTTGAGTCAGACTTAACTAAACGATAATTTGATTTTATTTATTGACAGATAATAAAATAAAACATCTTCAAAATCTAATGTTAGCTAAACAATATCTTGAGGAGTCAATCAAAATATCAAAAGAATTCAAAACAGATAATGCTGTTATTGCAGATTTTATGAAAAATCAAACTGAAATATTTCAACAGATTTCAGATTTAATTGAACCTGAAGAAATTGTTGAGGAAATTGAGTTAATTGCAAAAAGTAGAACTAGTAATGATGCCAAACCTAATGAGAAAAAATAACAATTATGATTCAACCAGATGATAAGAACAATAGTTGTGAAAAAATTATTAAAAATCTAACTTCTCTGGATTATATTGTATTGGCAGCTATGCACCATACCGATTTAAAAACAATGATCAAAGTATCTCCTGTAGAATTAGTTGTAAGTTGTGAAAAATTTTTTGATTGTAACTTGATGAAAAAAATGGACAAACCTCCTTCTTTAAAATTACAAACTAAAATACAAAACTGGTTAAACTCTGTAGAGTACTCACAATACACCAAAAACATTAACAAATCCCTAACTTTAGAAGAAAAAGAAAAAATTAGAAAAATTTATGTTAAATTACAATTAAAATCTCATGATTTATCTGAATTAACAAATCAAGGAATAGATTTACTTGAAAAGAAAAAATTAGAATTAATACAACAATGGAATATTTTGGCAGAATTTAACAAATCAAAAGATGTAATTTCCTTAAAAGAATCTATTGATAAATTTGCAATTTCAATACCAGTCATGTTTACTATTGGTATTGCAAATGGGTCCCAATTTGTTGAAATGTTTCACACTATGGGTGTTGGAATGTATGAATACATGTCTGCAAATCCCAAAATTAATCCTATTTTTCTAGATTATCTAAGTAATTCTAAAGGATATGATACATTAGATGAAGGTAAGTAAAAAAAATGAAATTCAACGATAATCAAATAAAGTGGTTAAATTTGTGCTGATTTATGGATACATTAGATGTTGAAATTCTTTGGACTTTAAAACAAACTGAAACTCATTATCTTACAGAACTAGATATTAGAAAAAATAATCC
>JABGZU010000085.1 GCA_018674605.1 Candidatus Nitrosopumilus sp. | reverse complement strand
TAAAGGATGATGAAATTTCTAGATTTTACTATAAGGTAACTTACAAAACATTAGAGTAAATTCCAAATACTGTTTATTTTAAAACTAATTGAATTGAGATTACAAGTTTTAATGTTTTATCAAGATGATCCAAAAAAATGTACTGCAGCTAAAATGGTCAAATTTGGTCTTGCCAAAAAAATAAAAAAAATTGGTTCAAAGGGAATGGTTTTAGACCCTTTTTCAGAAAAAACTTTGCTTCCAAAAGATAGGTCTGTTGTTAATTCTATTGTTGGTATTGATTGTTCTTGGAATCTTGCTGATCATGCCTTTTCTCAAAAATTTAATGGAATCAAACGAAAACTACCCCCCTTATTTGCCGGAAACCCTGTAAATTATTCAAAATTAAATAAATTAACAACTGTTGAAGCTTTATCTGGTTCATTATACATTCTTGGGTTTAAAGAACAAAGTTTAGAATTATTAAACAAATTCAAGTGGGGTCATACTTTTTATGAATTGAATCAAAACATTCTAGAGGATTATTCAAAAGCTGAAAATCAAGAACAAATTCAAATCATTCTTAATGATTACGGTTTGCTTTAATTTTTAGATATGTTGCAATTCCTATAATTACCACAATTGGAATTATCAAAACACTGTAATCTGTTTCTTCTTCTTTGTATTCTATATCGATGATATTATTGTACAATTCTATTTTTTTTTCAGTAACTAGAAAACTTGATTCATAGAAATCAGGTTTTAATACTGAGTTTGAAATTGCAAATATTTTGATACTATTTGCACCTATTTGCAAATTTTTAGTCATGTTTGATGTTATTTCTATACTGACTGTATTTTCATTAACGTTTAATTTTTCTGATGCTTGAATTTTGCCTTTACTGTCTATTAAAAAATATAATATTGAATCTGTTTTCTCAGTTTCAATTACAATTTCTATATTTTTTCCATACTGCACTGCTTTACTCATGTTGATTTTTTTAATAATCGGAAATTGTGCATTTTCTAACTCTGACCATTTTCCAATTTTAAATGGATATGATTCATCTTCAAATGTTTTTACTGTAATGGTTCTTGATTCTGGTGCATATGATTGTAAATAAAATGGACCGTTACTAATCACTGCATGATTATTTTTTTCAATCCAACTAATTGATGAATCATATCTGTTTTCATAATATTGTAATGTATTTTCATTTTGTTTTAATGACTTTGGTATGAATTTACTGCCTTTGAATTCTTGTAAATATTCTTTAATTATTTCTGCATCTTTTGGAACAATTAGTGATAGCCAATTAACACTTTTACTTGTAGCCCCTGATCTTGAAAATGACACTTTACCATCAATTACTGCTTTTTCCATGGCAGTTGTTATTTCCCATGGAATTGGACTCCATAATGCAGCCCATTCTGCAATTTCATTTTCATCAAAATGATCATAATCTACATAAACTTCTACTTTATCCTCATCAATTTGATTAATTCCAATTATTGTTTGAATGCTTTGTGCAGCTCTTGGTGTGAACTCTGTATCGAATGTCTTATCTGTTTCATCACTTTGTGTTCCCCATTCAATTGTAAAATACAGTGAATGTAAAATATCGTTCATATCCATTGATTGCCCATTGTGCCAATTACTAAATTCAAAATCAAATGTTACCTTACTTGTTGCAATTGTGTCTGGATTTACATTACTCCACTGCTGTGATATTGGATTCCACATTTTAGCCTCAATTGGAACTTTAATTTTATCATCTATTGATGATGTTTCTACTTTCCATTGTGCTCTAACTGGGAATGTCTCTCCTGTAAATGGGTGCTTGAATGTAATGGGGTCTGAAATTATTCCCCAAATATGCCTGCTATACGTATCTGTTAAACCCATTACTGGATTCCATGCCCCTTGGTAGATTTGCTTTACACCAATTACTAATTCATTATCATTAGTTTTTACATTAATTGGTGTGAATCTACTTGGAACTCCTGCCCCTAAATCATTAATCACTCCACTAACATTTTCATTTACTACGTATTGATCTACTTTACTTGCCAGAAATATTCGTACTGATTCATTAATTCCTTCTGTAACTGCTTCTTGAATTAACTGTGATCTTTTTTCTGCAGTTTCAAAACCACCTTTGTAAATTTTCTGTGTTAAATCATCTAATTTTTTATTTTCATAATTCCAATATGATGGATCATTAAAACCTGGCATGTTTGAAAACCATGGTGAATACATTTGCCCCAATCCTATTGAATCATATTTTACAAATGCAGAACGTCCCCATCCTTCTGTGTATATACTCCAATCCAAATTTGCTGGATTAGAACCATACACTACAACAAATGCTTTATTCAAATCCCCGTAATCTTTTTTCACTGAAAATCCCATCTTTTGCAATTCTACTGATAGTATTTCGCCAATTGATTTTCTAACTGGATCATCACTTCTAATAAAAATTCTAATCTCTATTTCAGAATCATTATTTTTCCATTTATTATCAATTTTTACAGCACCTCTATCTGTTAATGATTTTGAAATAATTTTTTCAGCCAATGTTGGATTGTATTTGAAATTAAATGACTCTAATTCTTTAATTATTGTGAGATACTCTGGATCAGTTGGCCCGTAATATGAGATAATTGGAGCGCCATATCCTCCCATTAATTCATTAACGATTAATTTCCTATCTACTAAATAATTTAAAGCAAATCTTGCTTCTTTATTTGAAAATGGATTAAATTTTTCAGATTCTGATGGGTTAACTAGTAAGCTATATGATCCTCCTGTGGAGTCAAAAACTTTCAAACCTTCCCTTGCTTGACTGTCTTCTAATCTATCTGATGAAATTCGATAATAATACATGTCAAGATTACCATTTCTTACTTCTTCTAAAGCCGTATTTTCATCTAAATACTGGATAAATTTTATTGAATCAACAAAAGTATTTTTTTCTGCAAATGATTCATTTTGTATTACTGTTATGATT
>JABGZU010000144.1 GCA_018674605.1 Candidatus Nitrosopumilus sp. | reverse complement strand
ATTTTAACAAAAAATGGTCTACCAGTACCCAAAACAAGACTAGATGTATCCTCCCCACCAATCCAAGTAAATTTTGCAGTTGTACCTCCAAATTTTTTAAAGAGAAATTGTGAAATTATACCTTCAATACTATCAAATTCAGAAATACCATGAAATAAACAAGTTCTACATCCCTTGCCATTGCAATTCATACAAGATTTTTGTTTTTGAGGAATTCCACGCAGAGTTTTCAAATATCTTCCAGAAAGAATGATAGATTTAGAACGTAATGTACATGTTTCATCCTTGAAATTTATTAAAAAAGCAATTTCAGGATCCAAAAAATCAATATTTTTTTTTGTTGTTTTAGAAAATGATTTTCCTAATTCTTTTGTAATATCACTTTTGATGCTATCAATTCCCATTAGTTTGTATTGTGATCTAATAAAATCATCTCTATCAACAATAGAGGGTTTAATGATAGCCCCAACACTAAATGTATCATAAAAATAATTAGATGTAGAATCAAGCATGATTTTTAAAAAATAATTTAGATTATCAAATAAATTCTTACAAATAAAACATTTTTGAGTAAATTTGAAATTTTTTTTTAATTTTTTACCAAGAAGTTTATTTGAAGAAAGATTCAATTGTTTAGAAAATAATCTACCCAAACAATGATCACACAATTCATAATTTTTTAAAATTTTATTAGAAATAGGAATAATTTTTTGGTATTCAGACATTTTTAAAGATAAATTTAGAAAAAAATTATCCTAATCCCATTTTTCTAAGAGTACCTTGCATTTGACGACCTTTAGAAGCTTTCATCAAGTTTTTAGAATTTTTATAATTTTTGAGTAATTCTTTAACTTCACCTTCAGGCCATCCAGAACCACGTGCAATTCGTTTAATTCTAGAAGAATTAAGTAAATCAGGACTATTTTTTTCATCTTTATTCATACTTTGAATTATGTATCGCCATTTT
Source organism: Candidatus Nitrosopumilus sp. (assembly GCA_018674605.1). Taxonomy (GTDB): domain Archaea; phylum Thermoproteota; class Nitrososphaeria; order Nitrososphaerales; family Nitrosopumilaceae; genus Nitrosopumilus. Next base: position 1,188 of record JABGZU010000144.1, on the reverse strand, counting down.
GAAACTCTACCCTCCATTTGATCAACTTGATCCTCTTTTACCATTCCAGACATTCCAGGCATATTATCAAGAAGTCCCTTCAATGAACCAACTTTAGTGACTTCTTCTAATTGATAAAAGAAATCATCCATGTTCATTTTTCCACTAGAAATTCGTTTCATTCTAACGTCATCACCCTCATTTTCTAATCTTTTTGCTAAATCCAATACAGCTTGAATATCACCCATTCCAAGTAATCTACCAACAAATCTAGTTGGTGAAAATTTTTCTAAATCATCAATTCGTTCACCAGTACCAATGTACATAATTTGTGCACCAGTTGCAGCAGATGCTGCAAGTGCACCTCCACCTTTTGCAGAACTATCTAATTTAGAAACAATTACACCGCCAACAGGAATAGTTTTATGAAATGCTTCAGCTTGATTGAAACATTGTTGTCCAATAGTACCATCAATTACAAGTAAAGCTAAATCAGGTTCTGCAACTTTGTTAATTCTACTCATTTCTTCAAGTAAATCATGCTCTTCTTTATGGCGACCAGCAGTATCAATTATAATTACATCAAGAGATTGATTTTCAAAATATTTCAATCCATTTTTAACAATATTAGGAGAATCTTTATTATTTTCATCACCATAAACTTCAACATTTGATTTTTCACACATCATTTTGAGTTGAATTAATGCACCAGGTCGATAAGTATCAGCACCAATAACTCCAACTTTATGACCCTGTCCAGTTAAAAATTTTGCAAGTTTTGATGCTACAGTTGTTTTACCACTTCCCTGGATTCCCAATAAAATTAATTTATTTTGTTTTCCAGATTTAAAGTCAAAATCAGATTCATCACCAAGTAATTTTGATAATTCATCATATAGAATTTTCACAATATGATCTTTACGTGAAAGACCAGGAGGAGGAGTTTCATTTAATGAACGTTCTTCAAGTCTTTTTGTAATATCAAGAACTAATCTTACATTAACATCAGATGTCAATAATGCTCTTTGAACATCTTTACAAAGATCCTTAATTAATTCCTCATCAATACCAGATGATTTAACAATCTTTTTGATTGCATCGCCTAAACTATTTTTTAATCCATCAAGCATTGTAATTCAACTCAGCATCTACTATTTCAAACCTTCCTCTATAGCCATCCCAATTTTTTACAAATTTGTTAATTTTAAT
>JABGZU010000142.1 GCA_018674605.1 Candidatus Nitrosopumilus sp. | reverse complement strand
TTTTATGAAATAGAATTGTCGCAAGACTTCTGCCGAGGTCGCCTAGCCTGGTAGGGCGCGCGCCTGGAAATTGTTTAACCATAAAGCGCGTTCTCGCAAGGGAACGGGAGTTCAAATCTCCCTCTCGGCGCCATTTTATTCTTCTAATTTTTGTATTATATCGTTAAATTTCCAAGGTCCACATTGTGCATCCGTATCTTCATTTTCAAATAAACCTGTTTTGTGTAATTGATTTATCACATGTACTGAAAATGGTAATGCTCCTGTAGCACCTGGTGAATTATAATTTAAAATATGAAATGAAGCATCTCCTTCTAGTAAAATTACATCTGGAACAAATTTTCCTTTTTCATTAATTACTGATGATCTAATACCTGCAGTTCCTTTTTGTGTAATTTCATTTACATTAATTTTTGGTAAGAATTTTTTTACCCTTTCAATCATCACTGATTTTGACATTGATGATTGTATTTCACTAAATGCAAGTTCTTGAAACTGCTTGTCAAAAATTGCTTTTCTAGCTCCTGAACCAAGCATTTCAATAATTTTTGGTAAGAATTTTCTGATATTTTCTGAATTATTATATCCATATGGACTAAATACTGGAACTGCATTTGGCCCAATCTCACAACTGCCATCTACTCTAATTATCCAATGAGGATCTAAAAATGGATAATCTGGAAATTCTGGAACAGAATAAACACTTGTTTTTGTCAAGCCATGATATTTTTTTGGCGTTTTCCAATACTCTCCTCTAAAATGTACATCCGTAAGGTTTTTTGCAATTTTCATATTATGTGCAATATCTATTGCTTGACCTCCTGCTGCATTAATTAAAAAATTTGTAAAAATTTTATGATTTCCGTTAATTGTAATTTCCCATTTATTATTCACTTTTTCTATTTTAGTTACTTTTGTATCTAAAAGAAAATCAATTCCGTTTTCTTTACTATCTGTCATTAATGATTTTGTTAATGTGGCATAATCTGTTGATCCATCCCTATGCACATAAAGAGCTGCTTCACATTTTATTTCTGGCTCAATTTTTCTTAATTCTGTTTTATCCATCAATTCAATATCTTTTTCTCTTAGTCCATTTTGTTTTCCCCATTTGAGATATTTTTCTAGAACTTTGATTCCATTTTCTTCTAATGCAACTTCTATCACTCCATCTTTTTTAAATGGTAAATTTCGTAATTTAGAATACTCTTCCCACATTTCATATCCGTGAAATGCTGCATTTGCAAATAATTTTTTCTTTTCAGGATTGTATAGATATGGTGCATGAATCTTTCCTGTATTTCTACCACTAGTGTGGTGTGCAACATTATGTTCTTGCTCTATAACTGCAATTTTTTTTGATTTATTTAGAAATGATAAAAAATATGAAAGTGAAGTTCCTAAAATCCCTCCTCCGATTATTATTATGTCAAAATTATCCTTCAATTGATTTTAGTATGTACCTGTTTGATATTAAATCAATTCAATGTCAATCAAGGTTAATATCTAATTAATTTTTAATTTTAGTATGTTACCTGATAAATGTTCAGTTACCGAAGAAGGAAAACAATGTGTTAATCCTCCTGAGTTTATCGTATCTATTGTTGATGATAAAGATGAATACATGTTTGGATTAACTTGTCAAAAACATCGATCAATTGTATCTGGTAAACTTGGTATTTTACAAAATGAGGGTAAAATTCATAGTGGAAAAATTAGTTTTACTCCTGTTAAGGCAGTTGGAACTGATTGTATTCATGGCGATGCTGATGATTTGGTTCAAATTGATATGAAAAAATTATAATAATTTATTTTTTTAGATTGATTATTGCTTTTTGAATTATTATCTGATATATTAAAAATTGATGATGTTTTAATAATCACAAAAAATATTGGAGCTATATGCGAAATTCGTAGTAATTCTCTCACTATTAGACAAAAAGAACAATGGATTACAATTGGGGATAATGACGGTCCTGCACATATACACATTAATTCTAAAATCATTAAATCTGCAGAATTTATCCAAGAAGAAAAACCTGATAGAATTAGTTTCAGTGTACGATTTTTTGATGAAAATAAAGATCGTGTTATCGCTGCATTTTTTACAAAAATGTATGATGCATCTAAACATTTGATTCCTATGAGAAAAGAACTCTATGATTCATTAAATCAAAAGTATTCTTCTAAAATTAATTTTTAAAAAAAAATCTTGTCTGAAAAAGACAAGTAAAAAAGTATCATTCTTCTGATTCTTTTTTCTTTTTCTCTTTTTCAGATTGTATTTTTGCTAATTCTAATTCTTCGTTAGTATGTTTGAATTTTTTCAATGTATTATTATTCTGTAATTTAGATATAAAAACTCAACATTTTGTTGGGCTTTAATTTACGCGTAACAATCAATACCCTACTGAATAAATTGGCTTTTTACCTTTCATCCCTAAAATTAAATTTTTGGTGGTAATTTCTGCCATTTTAATTCTAGTTTCTTTTGTGGAACTTCCTATGTGTGGTGCTAATACTATGTTTTCTAATTTGGTAAATCTATGTTTTTCATTAATTGGTTCAGTTTCAAATACGTCTAATCCTGCACCTGCAATAATTTTTTCTTCTAATGCAATTTTTAGATCTTTTTCATTAACTACTTTCCCCCGTGATGTATTTATCAAAAATGATGTTTTTTTCATTTTTTTGAAAATTTTCATATCAAACATTTTATCAGTTTCTTTTGTATGTGGTACATGAATTGATAATATGTCACTTTGAGTAACTAATTCTTTAAATGTGACAAATTTTACTCCTAGTTTCTTTTCTTCAGTTTTAGAAATTTGTTTTCTATTGTGATAAATTATTTTCATGTCAAATGCCTTTGCTCTTTTGGCTAGTGTTTTTCCAATTCTACCTAATCCTATGATGCCTAGAGTTTTACCTTGAAGATCTACTCCTACATAATCATATGCTCCATAGATTTGCTTCCATTTCCCATTTCTAACATTTCTATCTCCTTCTGTAATCCTTCTTAACAAATCAAGTAATAATGCAAATGCCATATCTGCAGTTGCATCTGTTAGTACTTCTGGTGTATATCCAATTCTTATTTTATTTTTTTTTGCAAATTTTGTATCTATATGATCATATCCAACACTATACGTACTAATTATTTTGAGGTTCTCTCCTAACTTGATTATCTCTTTATCAATTCTGTCATATGGAAAACAGATTAAACCATGAACTTTTTTAATTTTTAATTTTAATTTACTTTGAGGTATGGGAATTTCTCCTGAATGAATCTCAATATCATACTTCTTTTTTAGATCTTTTAATGCAAAATCATGTAAAGTTCTTGTAAGGAATACTTTTTCTTTCATTAGTCTTTAGATTTATCTCAAACCATTTATACGATTTCTTTGTATATTTATCATGTCTTCAAAAATTGAAGAGGACGAAGAATTTGCTATTTGTGTAGAATGTGGAAATTCTATTGAGAAATGTGTATGTGTCTGTCCCTATTGTGGTGAACGTGATAAATGTGAATGTGCATTGTTTGATGCAGCTACGGGAGGATAATTGAAAAAAAATTCACCATCTACTTATTATTTGAAAAAAGGATTTGAATATTTGTGAGTTCTACTGATTTTACTTGGTTAATTGGTGGTCCCCAAGGCAGTGGGGTGGAATCTGGTGCAAATATTTTTTCCAAAGTTTGTGCTCAAATGGGGTATCAAATATTTGGTAAACGAGAATTCTATTCTAATATCAAAGGTGAACATAGTTATTTCACAGTTAGAGTTTCTGATGAAAATATTCATTCTAATGTTAATGATGTTAATTTGATGGTTTCATTTGATGCTGAAACAATCTTTCGTCATTATGATGAAATTTCTTCTGATGGGGGAATTATTTATGATTCTGAATTAGAAAATACTACTACTGATAAAGTTAGAACTTTGGATGCACCCTTTAAAGACAGATTACATAAATTGCTTGAATCAAAAAATAAACCCTTTACAATTGCAGGAGTGCTTGAACTTGCTGCTGAAAAAGGTACAACTCTTTATCCTGTTTCTTTCAAAAGTTTACTTGAGCATCTTTCTGAAAAAGTTGACAATCCAAGATTGCGTGGTTTAGTTAGAATGTATAATGTAATTGGTGTTTCATTGTCTTTAGGATTATTAAAAATGTCTTCTACGTCTTTAGTTGATGCTATTGATGACATATTTTCAAAAAAACCACAAATTGCAGAAATTAACAAACAAACTGCAAACTATTCTTATGATTTTGCTTCTGATAACTTTGAAAATTTCAATTATAATTTAACTGGTATTTCAAAACAACCTGACATTATTCTTGTGCAAGGTCACTATGGAACTTCACTTGGTAAAATGGTTTCAGGTTGTAGATTCCAATCATATTATCCAATCACTCCTGCGTCTGATGAGAGTGTCTTTTTAGAATCAAATGGAATTTTAGAAATTGAAAATGATAGGCCTGGTTCTACAATAGTTGTTCAAACTGAGGATGAAATTTCTGCAATCGGCATGATGATTGGCGCATCACTAACTGGAACGCGTTCATCTACATCAACATCTGGTCCTGGATTTGCATTGATGACTGAGGCATTAGGTTGGGCTGGAATTAATGAGGTCCCAATTGTAATTACTTTGTACCAAAGAAGTGGTCCCTCAACTGGTTTACCTACTAGACATGGTCAAGATGATTTACTTTTTACTGTATTTGCTGGATGTGGTGATTTTCCAAAAATTGTCTATGCTTCTGGTGATATTGAAGAGAGTTTCTATGATACTGGTAATTGTTTTAATTATGCTGATAAATTTCAAATTCCTGTAATTCACATGATGGATAAACTTCTGTCAAGTTCTGTTGTAACTTGTAAAAAGTTTAACCCCAAGAAAATTTCAATTGATAGAGGTAAGTTATTGGATAAAATTGAAGGTGAATACAAGCGATTTGCTTTCACTGATGATGGAATATCTCCTCGCTCTAAACTTGGAATGGATAATGGTATATTTTGGAACACTGGTGATGAGTCTGATGAAATGGGTCACATTTCAGAGGATCCACAAATTCGTATCAAGATGATGGATAAAAGAATGTCC
>JABGZU010000096.1 GCA_018674605.1 Candidatus Nitrosopumilus sp. | reverse complement strand
TAACCCACCACAGTACAATGGAATCAAACCTGCTGGAAAGGATGGAGTTGAGATTTCACGTGAAGATGAATTAGTTATTGAAGATATCTACTTTAAAAAAAGTTGGATTACTAATCCTGAAAAATGGGGTGTTACTGGAGAGGAAACTAGAGCAATTGACACCTATCTTAAAGGGATACTATCTCAAATTGATTCTAAACTAATAGAATCAAAGTCTTTCAAAGTTGTTTTGGATTTGGGTAATGGTGCACAAGCTGTTACTGCACCTGACTTTTGTAAAATGATAAACTGTGAAGCAATTCTTGTTAATGAAACAATAGATGGTATGTTTCCAGGACGTGGTTCTGAACCAACACCACAAAATCTTTCAGTTCTTTCAAAAACTGTACTAGAAAATAAAGCTAATTTGGGAATTGCATTTGATGGTGATGGTGACAGAAGTATTTTTTGTGATAATCTTGGAAATATCTTAACTGGAGATAAATCTGCACTAGTATTGATTCAACATATTTTAAATAAAAATCCAAATTCCTTAGTTGTTACTTGTTTGAATTCTGGTTTAAACACTGAAGTTTTAGCTGAAAAATATAACTCAAAAGTTATTCGTACTAAAGTGGGGAGTGTTGAGGTTTCAAGAAAAATGCTTTCAACTGATGCCTTGATAGGATTTGAGGAAAATGGCGGATTCATGTTTGGAACACATAATCAAGTTCGTGATGGTTGTATGAGTTTGGCATTAATGCTTGATCTTTTAGCAAATATTGATAATTCTTTATCTGATGAGATTTCAAAATTACCTTCGTCTTTTACTACAAAGGATAAAATGAAATGTTCATCTGATGATGTTGATAAAATAATTTCATCATTAAAAGAAGAATTTCCAGAATCTGATATTTCTGATGGTATCAAAATTATTATTGATTCTAAAAATTGGGTGATGATTAGACCTAGTGGTACTGAACCGATCATCCGAATTTATGCTGAATCTGAAAACCAAGAGAAATTAGATGCATTAATGATTGAATTTCTTCAAAAAGCAAAGTCTATCATTTCCAGATAACACTTTTAATACCAAACACTGGATTCGATATTACTATGGGAAAAGCCTATTACGTAAAATTCGAAACACCAGAAGATTTGGTAAGTCCTATCTTAGAAGCTGTTAGAGTCGCATCTACTAGTGGTAAAGTTAAGAAAGGAACTAACGAAGCAACAAAGGCTATTGAACGTGGTACTAGTAAATTAATTGTAATTGCTGAAGATGTTGAACCACCAGAGGTAGTAGCACATCTTCCAATTCTATGTGAAGAACAAGGTGCAGCATATGCATTTGTTCCAAGTAAAGAAGAATTAGGCAAATCATTAGGTATTGATATTACTTCAGCCGCTGCAGCAATTTTGGACGCTGGCGATGCACAACATATCGTCGACCAAGTTACAAAAAAGATTGCTGAACTTAAAGGCGGTAAGACTGAACAATGAGTGCAACTGAAGAAGTAGTAGAATCTGAAATTATTCAAATTGTAGGTAGAACTGGCATTGCCGGTGAAGTTATTCAAGTTAGAGTTAAAGTTCTTACTGGTAAGGATAAAGGAAGAATTCTTACTAGAAATGTAAAAGGTTCTGTTAGAATGAATGAAATTTTAATGTTAAGAGAAACAGAACGGGAAGCAAAGAAAATCAAATAGGTGATTATGAATGAGTCTTTTAGTTAAACCATGCAGTTTTTGTGATAGACCAGTAGCCAAAGGTTCTGGAACAATGTTTGCTAAAAATGACGGAACTGTTTTGTGGTTTTGTTCTGCAAAATGTAAAAAAAATGCTCTAGTTCTAAAACGTGATCCAAGAAAATTAAAATGGACCAAAAAGCATGTCAAAGGCGGAATTAGAAAGAATTAGAATTGACTGAACAATCATTATTCATTGTAAAACCTGACGCTGTATCTAGAAATCTTGTTGGAGAAGTTGTATCTAGATTTGAAAGAAAAGGATTCAAACTTTTAAAATTAAAGATGTTTACATTTACTCAAGCACAAGCAGAAAATTTCTATGGTGTTCATAAGGATAAACCATTCTTTGGTGAACTAACATCATTTATCACCTCAGGACCTGTTGTGGCAGCTATTATTGAAGGAAATAATGCAATAGCAACTACCAGAATTATGATTGGAGCTACAAAATCCTTTGAAGCAGACCCTGGTTCAATTCGAGGTGATTTTGGATTAGGATTTAGTGAAAATATTATTCATGCATCAGATTCTCAAGAAAGTTTTGATCATGAATCAAGTGTTGCATTTGAGTGATTTGATTTGCAAATCCGTCAGCCCATAGTGGCAGTTCTTGGCCACGTAGACTCTGGAAAAACATCTCTGTTAGATAGAATTCGTGGAACTGGTGTACAAGGTAGAGAAGCAGGTGGAATTACTCAACATATTGGCGCAAGTTTTCTTCCCACTGAAACTATCAAAGAAATGTGTGGTCCATTATACAAAAGATTAGAACAAGCTGAAAATAAAGTTCCTGGACTTTTAGTTATTGATACTCCTGGACACGAAGTGTTTACCAATCTTCGTTCTCGAGGTGGTTCAGCTGCTGATATTGCAATACTTGTAGTTGATGTTAATCGTGGATTTCAACCACAAACAAATGAAAGTTTAAAAATTTTACAAAGTAGAAAAGTTCCTTTTGTAGTTGCACTAAACAAATGTGATCAGATTTCAGGATGGAGAAAATCTGAAACCAAATTTATTTCACAAGCGATTAAGGAACAAGATGCATCCATACAAACTGATTTAGATCAAAAACTCTATGATGTTGTTGGTACTTTATCTATTTTAGGATACAAATCAGAAGCATTTTACCGTATTGAAGATTTTAAATCTGAAATTGCTATAGTTCCAATCTCTGCACGTTCAGGTGTTGGCATTCCTGAATTACTTAGTGTTTTAGTTGGATTGACTCAACAATATTTGAAAAAAAGATTGGATCAAAAAGAAAAAGAACCACGTGGAATTGTACTTGAAGTGAAAGATGAAGTTGGACTGGGACAAACTGCTAATGTAATATTGATTGATGGAACTATTAAAAAAGAAAATAGT
>JABGZU010000141.1 GCA_018674605.1 Candidatus Nitrosopumilus sp. | reverse complement strand
GTTTTTGCATTTGAGAAAGTCTTAACTGGAATAATTGCAGCTGTTTTCAAATTAAACGTGTACTTGTTTTAAAATGAAATTTGCTAATGCTTCTTCTGCCAATTTTGTTTTCATGGTGATTTTGGTTTCATATGCTTTCATGTCCAAGTCTTGAATTTTACTGACTAGTGCTTTATCTTTAGTATCTACAATAATGTTTGAACATACGTCTGAATACATTTTTGCTAATCCATATGCGGTTGATTCTATTCCTGCTGCTTGCATATATTTTGCTGCAGGACCGCTAATTGAATCATCTCCGATTAATGGACTTACTGCAACAACTTTCTTTTTCATTTTTGATAATTCTTTTCTAACTCCTTTGATTTGTAACATTGGACCTATTGATGTTAATGGGTTACCTGGTGCTAATATGACCATGTCTGAATCATGTATTGCATTAATGGCTTCTGGGTTTGGTCTTGCTTTATCTGCTCCAATATATTGAATTCCTTCTACTGGATCCATTCCTCTGTGCTTTACCCAATATTCTTGTAAGTGTAATTCTCCTTTGTTTGTAGATATTCTGGTCTCAATTGTGTTATCTGTAACTGGAATTATGTTTGCAGTCACTGCAAATTTTTCACACATCCACTTTGTAATGTCACTAAGATTTTTTCCGTTCTTTAACATGTTAGTTCTAATCAAATGTGTTGCAGCATCTCTATCTCCTACACCAAACCATGTCTCTTCTCCAAATACTTCCATTTGACGTAAAAAGTTGAAAGTATCTTTTTTAATTCCCCAACCTTTGTCTTGGTCAAGTAAATCAGCTAAACCATAAATTATTGTGTCGATGTCTGGACACACATAAAGTCCGTATAACCAATAATTATCTCCCACATTTGTGATTACGTTTACTTTATCATGTTGAGCAACTAAACCTCTTACTAGTTTGACTGAACCTGTTCCGCCTGCTAATACTGTAATCATATTATATCATATCCTCTAAAACCATATTTTCTGCATGTATTACTACATATTACTTTTTACAAGCCTTTTCTTATTCTAATTAACTCGGATAAGTTTATTATGTCTTTTACGTCGATTCGACTTATGTCTAAGGCTATTTTCTTAACTGTTTTACTTGCAGGTTTGATTATGGTTGGTACTAGTACTCCTGTATTGGGTGCACAATTTGATTCTAGAATTAATCCTAATAATGATGATTCTCCATTTAAGGTGAGTTATCTCAAAACTGTTTTTATTGAATATCCAAATGGTGGAGCTTTGTTTGATGTGTTACGTAGTTCTGACTGGAAGGTTTCTGGAACTGCTGATGCAACAAATCCTGGAGTTCAAGAATTAATGATGAAACTTAATCAAGGAATTCGAGATGATGGAAGTCAAGCAACAATTTCTGACTTGAATGTATTATATGAATTTCAATTAACTGGTAGAAGTATTCAAACTTCTATTGATTACCGTGTAATTTTAGAGGGTACCATAACTAATTATGTTATTACTGAAGATTCTCAAAAGAAATTAGTTGATTTGGGATGGAGAGGATTATCTACAACATCTTCAATTATGATTGATGGTATTGATATCAACATTCCTCTAGGCATTCTTCAAACTCAAGAACCAATTATTTACAATACTTTTGTAGGAACTGAAGCTGAAGATGTTCTTAATCGTGAATTAATTAATGCAGATTTTATTTTAGAACAACCAATGACTAACTGGCACTTCTTGTTTGATCCAACTGGAATCAATGCTGATGCTAGTACTTTTGGATTAGATGATTCAATTGCTGGATTTGTTGTTTCAAGTTGGACTATGGGTGAAAGTAGTATTAGAGAAGGACGTCAAGTTGAACGAGTATATGAGGCAGAAGTAATGGCTGATGAACTTTACACTGTTAGAAGTGTTCAATCCTCTGATCAAGCAAATTTACATATTATTGGATTTGGTGCTATAGATGTTTTAGATAGTGTTGAAATTGTAGGTGTAACTCCAACTCCTCCTGAGGATTATATGACAACTTCTACTGGTGGTTTCCCGATTATGATAATTTATGGAATGGCAGGAATGGCTGCTATTGGTGGTATTGGGTTCTTTATTGTTAGTAGTAGATCTATGAAAAATACTTCTACTGAACAACAAGGTATTGATCCTGGTCATCTTGTTGGATATCAAACAAGTGCATCCTCTGGTGGATATCAAACCAATAGAGGTGAAGCACAATTGAAATCTGATGATAATTATGCACAAACAAGAAGTGTCTATGAGAGTACTGAAACTACGCCGGAAACAACTCCAGAAATAGTTCCTGAACAAACTATGCCTTCAAGTGATGAAGAGGCTGCATGTGGATGTGCTGCTTCTGCAGAAATTGGAACTGAATGTGATTGTGAGATGCATGGCTCTTGTTTATGTGATGCAACATGTCATTGCAATGCAGATATCTGTAAAGACCAAGTCCGTGAAATGAGTTAGAACTTTTATCTAAATCATAATTTAATTTTAAAATTTTATAAAAAGTATGTGTGCTGGGAGTAACCCTCCTTCTGTTTTCACGATATTTCGCTTTGCAGCCTACCTGAACCTGATACAGGATTCTAGGGTTCTGTTTGGCTTTGCTCCATGTGGGTCGTCTGTTTCATTCCTTTTATGGAAACCTCAGGTTTTCACCATCACTGTGCGCCATATTGGATTATTTTCTGCTCCGTTGCCAACCATCTCTGATTATCTATCTCCAGATCACATTTCCTGTATGGAGGGAGGAGTTTCCTCTGCCGTAGCAGCGTGTCGTGCTCCAGCTCACATGATTGTGTTACTTTGTAATCTGATTTGAATATTACTTTAAAGGTTTTGTGCCTATGATGAATAAAGTTCCCATTTCTCTTTTCCATTTTTCATTACCTTTCAAATCTTTGATTTGTTTTGTTTCTGTTTTAAAACCTGCATTTTTGAAAAATTCTTTCCATTCTTTTTTTGAATGTAAAT
>JABGZU010000136.1 GCA_018674605.1 Candidatus Nitrosopumilus sp. | reverse complement strand
GGTATAAAGAAAATACATCATTTAGAATTTAATTCACTTTGAACTTTCTTTTGAATTACAATTATACATTCATGACAAATTACAGAGGTGTCAGACATGCCAGAAACAATATCATTATTTTGGAAATTAGAATCATATGTAATGCCTATAACTAATTTATTTGTCCAAACTTCAAAATCTTCTTTTTTCTTTTTACAAACAAAGCAATTCATGTACTACATAATCATCATCAGAACTTAAAAGTGATGATAAAATTATGGGTTTACAAAGGAATTATCGTTTAGACAATTTACAAGGTCATCACTGTCATGACCATATAGTTCCATGCAAGAAACAATAAAATTTTCTAGATCACGTTTTTCTACATATTCATTAAAGTAATCAAAACCCACAGTTCCAATCACAATACTAACTAAAGTAATTATTATAATTATTATAATTATTACAACATAGTGCATATTTTTTGTAGTAAAATTTTAGACTTAAGAATATTCAGAAATTAAAGTTTTAAAAAATAATCATAACACAATATCAAAAATAGACATACATTTACTTCTAAAAGTTACATTCTATGCGGAGCATCAATCCCAAGTAATCCAAGTGCTTTTTCTAAAGTGAGATTAAAAGAATTAACTAAACAAATGCGAGAAGATTTTAAATCATCATTGTCAGACTCTAAAACTTTTACATGTTCATAAAAGGAATTAAAGGCCACTGCCAAATCATGACAATATCTAGAAATTACCTTTGGGGAAAAATTATTTGCAGCATCACGAACCTGTAAATTAAACAAGCCAACAATTTTAATTAATTCAAGTTCGGATTTTTCTTGAAGTAGTGAAAAATCAACATTAATTGTGGGAGTGTCCCCAGATTTTTCTAAAATTCTAGATGCTCGAGCATATGCATATTGAATGTACGGAGCAGTGTCACCTTCTAAACTAAGAGATTTTGCCAAATCAAATGTAATTATTTTATCCAAATCTTGTTTAATCATTTCATAACGAAGAGTTCCAATTGAAACAGATTGAGCAATTTTTTCAATTTCATCATCATTCATTTCAGGATGTCGTTTTTTGGTTTCTTCAATAATTTTTTGTTTTAAAAGTTCACATACAGAATCAGCACTAACATACAATCCTTTTCTACCAGACATCTGAGCTTGTTTCCCATCAGTATCCAATCCAAGAGTTTTTGCAGTTTCAGAACTTAAAGTTACAGATTCGTAACCAAGGTGAATGTAGCTATTAGGAATAGAATTGAATTTTTCCATCAGAGTTGTGATAATTTTTTGCAATCTTTCTTGACGTGAATCAATAACAGTTACAACTTTTTGAGCAGTAAAATTTTGAGGTACAGTATCAATATCATTCAAAGTTGTCTGCCATAAAATTTTAGAATTGGGTTGAAGAGAATCATATTTTTGATAATAGAAAGGATCAGCCAACAAGCCTAATTTCCATGCAGCATACGGAATATCTTTAGCAATGTAAGTAGCAGTGCCATTACTTCTAACAATTACCTTATCTTCTTCTTTACCATCTCCACGAATTACCCAGCAACCAACATTTTTACCATCATTTTCAAATTCTATTAAATTCATTTCTTTGAGTTTTTCAAAGATTTTTGTCCATAACCCTGAACGAATTATTTGAGATTCAAAATTTAGACAATCATATGCTACATTCAAATTCCAACATGTTTCTAATTGACTGGCCAAAACTTTTCTAGTAATCACATCACCAAATGCAGCAGTTTCAGAATCACCATCTTCAAGTTCTTTTAAAGTATTTTTTCTAACATCTTCAAGAGTAGAATCAAGTTCATACTTTTGAGTAGTTTTAACATAAACATCATCACCACAATAATGATCAAACTTTTTTCCATTTGGAGGCTCTTCAGAAAATCCAAGATGTTTGAATCCTACAATGATATCAGCGACTTGTAACCCCGAATCATCAATGTAATTTAGTACATTAACTTTGTAATTGGCTTTACTTAAAATTCTAGAAACAATATCACCAACAACAATATTTCTAATATGACCAATGTGTAATGCTTTGTTAGGATTTACACTAGTATGCTCCACTATAATGTTAGAATTATTTCCAATGTCCACATCACCATATGTATCAAGATAAGATTCAGACAAAATCAATTCAGATAATTTTGTCCAATCAGCAAAAAAGTTAAGATATCCAGATGGATGTGCCTCAGATTTTAAAACAAGGGTACTAGTACATTGAGAATATTTTTCAGATAGTATTTGAGCAATATCTTTAGGGCTTTTTTTCAACTCTTTTGCAAGTAAAAATGAAATGTTAGAACTTACATCACCAAAACCAGGTTTTGCAACTTCAACAGAAAAATTTAGATTGGAAATTGAAAAGCCTTCAAGTATTTTTTTAAGATTATTATCAATTTCATCAATTATGGATTGAAATGTCATGCTATATCTCAGATAATCTAGGCGCTAATTTATCTAATGCTTCAAGAACCCCATCACCACTACATCCAGACACAGTCATGCTAGCCTCAGATCTAACATCATCAGAAGCATTACCCAGTGCAATACTTGTTTTTGCAACCTTAAACAAAGGAACATCCGTAGCACTATCTCCAATTGCAATAACATCATCGCTAGAAATATTGAATTTTTTCATTAATTTTGTAAATCCAGTTCCTTTGTCAATGCCTTTTGAATTGATGTGAATAGCGTATTGACTATCAGACAAGTTTACTTCAAGATTATTTTCAGATAATATTTTTCTTGCAAGATCTAAATCAAAAGTTCGTTCTAAAACAACTTCAGTTAATCGAGGAAACACAGGCTTTTTTTGGACGTTTTCAATATTGTTTTTAATTAATTCAAATGCAGTATTACATTCTTCAAGATTTCCCAACAAAAGAGTATCATCAGCATCAAAAGCAATGCATCCCCCATTTTCACCAACAGCAATTTTTCTAGTTCCACCAAATACAGAGAGCAAATAAGCTTCAACAGACGAACGTCCAGTTACATAAATTACATCATGACCCATGTTAGTTAATCTTCGAAGTGCTTCTAGAGCATCAAGATGAATTCGCCCTCCACCATTTTCAGTAATAGTTCCATCAATATCTACTGCAAAAATCTTCTTTTTCATACAATCAATTTTCATAGTTAAATAATAATTACTAGCTAAACAAAAATACTCACATTATACCTAGATACAAAATAAAAAAGTGCTACGGTTTTATTGAAAAGAATATTTTAAGAAATGAATAATATTGGGAATTCCTGAAAAAATTAAATCCATTCAAGATGAGATGGCAAAAACTCAGATCAATAAAGCAACAGAACATCACATAGGTTTGCTAAAAGCAAAAATTGCAAAATTAAAAAGAGAACAAGAAGCAGACATCACCAAAAAATCAGGAATGAAACAAGATGGGTTTGATGTTAGGCGCAGTGGAGATGCAACAGTAGTATTCATTGGATTGCCAAGTGTTGGAAAATCAACATTACTAAATAAAATGACAGGTGCAAATTCAACAATAGGTGCATTTCAATTTACCACATTAACAGTAGTTCCTGGAATGATGGAATACAGGGGTGCAAAAATTCAAGTTTTAGATCTTCCAGGAATTATTAAAGGAGCATCATCAGGAAAAGGATTAGGAAAAAGAATTTTGTCAGTTGCAAGAAGTGCAGATTTAGTGTTACTGATATTAGATGTATTCCAACCATATCACGAAGATGTGTTAGTAAATGAGTTAGGAAACATAGGAATTAGGTTAAATCAATTATCACCAAACTTAACAATTGAAAAAGCATCAATGGGAGGAATTGCAATTGCACAACAAACAAAGCTTACAAAAATTACAGAAAAACATTTTAAAGATATTCTTCATCTTTATGGATTAGTTAGTGCAAGAGTTGTAGTTAGAGAAGATGTAACATCAGAACAAGTTGCAGATTTCATTGCAGGAAACATAAGTTATTCTAAAGCAATTACTGTTTTAAACAAAATTGATTTAGTGGATAAAGAATTTCTAACAGAGTTAAAAACAAAAATTAAATCAGAAGTAATTGAAGTATCAGCAAATTCAGATATCAACATAGAATTGCTTAAAGAAAAAATATATCAAAAATTAAAATTTATTAGAATATACATGAGACCAAAAGGCGGAGAGACAGATTTCAAAGAACCATTCATTGCAAGAGAAGGAGACACAGTAGAAGATATTTGTAATAAATTACATCGAAGATTAAAAAGAGAATTTAGATATGGATTGATTTGGGGTAAAAGTGTAAAGTTTGGAGGACAAAGGGTAGGATTGAATCATATTATGCAAGATGAAGATGTATTCACAATAATTAAAAAAAGAGGAATAGCTTCATAGTAAAATAGATCAAAAAATAGATAAATTATTTTAATTTAAACAACAACAAAATCTAAAAATAAAATTTCTGTTATGAAAAATCAAATTACAAGCGTAAAAAAAATTAGAAATGTAAAATATATTATAAAATTATCAAATTACAAGAAAAAAAGAAAACTAAATAAAAAAAATACGATCAAAAATGTTTTTTCAATGATGAAATTACTTCATAAATTGTAATCAAATTGTGTAAATTTTTTTAGTTTAACCACTGAAAAACTATGAAAATCTCGTTTCTAACATGGCTACAAAAAGAAAAGCTGCAACTAAACGTAGATCAACTAAAACATCTACAAAAGCAGCTCCAAAGAGAAAAGCAGCTACCAAAAAAACTGCAACTAGAAAAGCAGCTCCAAAGAGAAAAGCAGC
>JABGZU010000078.1 GCA_018674605.1 Candidatus Nitrosopumilus sp. | reverse complement strand
TGTGAATCTCTAAGGTCTAATAAATAGACTATTCTGAATCCTGGAATAATTAGTATTAGTATGAATCAGTAGTTTTGGTTAAATATCAAAATTCTCTAATCTTGATTACAAGACCGAGTCTGTCATCTGATTACAATCGTTTCAGATCTTAAGACAAAATTATCATCATCAGAAACAGATACTGAATTCATGTTTAACCTGATTTAGAATGAATAATTTGGAATCTGCTAATCTATTTGGAATTAGGCAAAAAATAGGTCACCTAATAGGCAAGAGGTATCTCAAATAGGTGGTTTTAAGGAAAATAGGCTAGTAAAATCTTTCATGTCCGTATCATCCATGATTATTTTAAATTATTACTAGAATGTATTATTGTCCAGAAATTAATTCCCAAACAAATCCAATTATTTCTTTAATCATATGTTGTATATTTCAAAAACTAGTTAATTTCGTGGGTAAATTACGCATGACCTTGATCGAATCAGATTTTGACACATGTGGTTAATTCTAAATTTTACAATCAGTACTGTTGCGAGGGGTTTGTAAGATTTGCAGAGGATTTACCATACTACAACTAGCTAAAGTGAACATTCCTTATGAAATGGAAACCAAAATTGCTTATGTTTGCTCAACGTGTGAAAGTCGCTACTAGTTATTCAATTAGAATTGCTGGTTTGAATGGTCTTGCATGTCTGGCTTTACCCTTAGGGTCATAGATGTCCTCATCAGTTGCTCCAAACACTTGAATCTCTACTCCAAATTCTTTCTTTCCAATACTTGCCAATTCTGTAGATAGGAATTGTTTTTCATCAAACTCTTCCGATTCTACTTTCATTGATTTGATTTCTTCAGATTCTGAATGCAAATCTTTTATTACTTTTTGGATATAGTCTGGCATTTTTTTAGCATCGGTAGTTTGAGGATCTGCAATTAGTTCCTTCATTACAACTCCCATGTTGTTTTGACCTCCTACCATGATTCCTAAAATTTTTCTGTACACTTTGGATTTGAAATCATCAGAGTTTACATAAATTACAATTTTTTGTGGATTAATTTTTGTTATTTTTAAAATATTCACAATATCATCAATTGTTGATTTTAGTAATTCCTCGGATTGAATTGATGTGGGATCTATGTTTTCTTTTGAAAATTCAGGCCATGCTGATTTTGATACAAGTTCTGTATGTCCCAATTTTTCCCATATCTCTTCTGCAATATGTGGTGCAAATGGGGATAGCATTGCAACTCTTGCTGAATTAATTTTATGTAATATTCCTGAAACATTGTCTCTTCCTTTGGCCTCTACTCTTTTTGCATACCAACTCAAATCCGATTCAAATGAAAATAATATGTCTTGAAGACCTTCACGTAGTCTCATTTTTTCAACTGCTTCTGTAATTTGGGCTATTCTTCCTTGAGTTTTTGATAAAATCCACCTATCTTCAGCCTCCAAATCGCCTATTTGTGCTGCTTTGAGGTTGTTACACTCTTCTAGAAGGGACTCAAGCTTGTTTTGAATACCATATACTGATTCCATGTTGAAATCAGCATCCTGAAGTAATTCAGCTGATGAGATAATTGCTAATCTAATTGGGTCTGCTCCATGATCTTTGATTGCAGTTCGAAGTGGAATGATATTTCCCATACTTTTACTCATTTTTGCACCATCCATCATTACAGAACCATTAACAACAATTTCTTGTGGCCATAATTTTTTCTCAAATATTGCAACATGGTTTAAGACAAAAAACGACAAGTGATTTTGAACTAGGTCTCGTCCTGAATGTCTTGAATCAACTGGATAAAAATATTTGAATTCTTTTTTCATTGTACCAATTACATCCTCACTAAGCTTGGAAGTACTTGCAGCTAGTGTGATGTCTCCTTTATCTAATAATATATGATCAAATAGTTCTCGAGTTAAACTATCAGGATTAACTGTTCCATCATTTACAAATCGTGAAATTGTATAGTATGCCATGTATATCACACTATCAGAAAGTGACTCTACAATCCAATCCTTATCCCATGGTAACTTTGTCCCCAACCCTTGTTGTCTTGCACATGCTCTCTCATGTAGCCAATCAATTACCTCTTTGAACTCTGTTGTAATATTACTTGGTAGGATATTCATTCCATCAAAACAATTTCTTGCAAGTTCTTTCCATTCTTCATCCCCGTAATTCAAAAACCATTGATTGTTCAATATCTTAACAACACATTCTGCACCACATCTGCAATGTACTGGTGCATTCTCTAACACTGGAAATTTTTCTAGATGATTATTTTCTTGTAGCCATTCCCTTACTTTGTCTCTACCAAATTGCACTTTTTCATTGTTAAAAATATCACATTTTTCATTTAACTTTCCATCTGTGAATTCTTTGAGGTATAATTCCTTTGTAGCCTCTTCTAGTTTTTCATCTGTTTGGTTTGAAACTCCTAATTTTTCACAAATTTGTTTTGCAGGAAATACATCATACCCTGGAGTTACAATAATTGGAATAGGCTCAATTTTAGATGCTAATTCGTGATTTTTAGCCTTCAAGTCCATTAATGCTTGGTAATCCTTTGGTGCATGTGCAGGCACTGACATTACTAATCCCGTACCCATTCCAGGTTCTACAAATTCAGCAGGCAAAATTGGAATCTCATTACCTCTGTTTGGTGCAATAGCTGATTTTCCAATAATCTCACTACCTGCAATATCGCCAATTATTTTTACTTCTTTTTCAAAGAATGCTATTTTACGTGCACACTGCTCTGAAACTATCCATGTTTCACTATCTACTGTAACTTTTTTGTATGTCACATTTGGATTGACCCACAAATTAGTTACACCAAAAATTGTTTCAGGTCTTAATGTTGTAACTGGGAAAATAAATTTATCAAACTTGAATTTAACTAGGAAATTTTTATCATCAATCTTTGGTTCAACATCTCCCATTGTATCGTGTTGCGATACAGGGTTTTGATCTTTAGGACACCATCCAACTGGATGGCTGCCTTGAATAATTTTACCATTTTCTTTTAGTGTAGTAATTTGCCACTCGATAAACTTTTGATAACCTGGAACTATAGTTGTGAATTCTCGTCTCCAATCAATTGAATAACCCATCTCAATCATTCCTGATTTTATCTCTTCATGAAAGTAATCTGCAATTTTAATTGGTTCAACAAATGTTTTGATATCTTCTTCTGGAACATGATATACATTTCTTAACCCATCAAGGATTTCTTTTTCTCCAGCTTGAATTCTCCTTGCCATTCCTAACACGGGAGTTCCAGTGTAATGAAATCCCATTGGGAACAATACGTTATACCCTTGCATTCGATAAAATCTTGCATGAACATCAGCTAGTGTATATGTTCTTCCATGTCCGATGTGTTGTGGAGAGTTTGGATATGGATAAGCTACAGTGATGAACTTTTTTGGTTTCTCATTTGGATTTGTCTCAAAGTCTTTTGATTCGGCCCATTTGTTTCGCCATTTAGTTTCTATTTTATTCCAGTTTATCATAATATTATCCTAAAATCATTGATTTTGCTTTTTGTATTGCAGCATCTTTTTTAGATGTGTCCTTTCCTCCACCTTGAGCAAATTTAGCATCCCCGCCACCTGAACCGCCCAAAATTGAGGCTATTTCCTTGACAATCTCCCCTGCATTTACGCCTGATTGTTCACCTGCAAATATTATTACTCGTATGGTTGGACCTGCTTCAAAAATTCCACAAAATGCTGCAGTACTATCTTTGGCAACTATCTTCTTTCCAAAGGTTTGGCAGAAATAATCATCATAATTTTCACTTGATGTAAAGCAGATTTTATTTTTAATTGTAATCTCATCTAGTTCGCCTGATTGGCCAGCTAGAATCTTTTCTAATAGTATGGGAATCTGTTCTCTTGATTTCTCTTTATTTTCTTCTCGCAGTTTTTCTAATTTTTCTTTTGCAGTGTCATTTGCAGCTTGTTTCTTTGATTCTTCTTCTTGATCTTTTACATATTGAAAAGCTGTTGGTCCTGAGACAAATTCTATACGAACTACACCGTCTTGAATTCTTTTAGTTTTTGTAATTTTAATTAGTTCAATATCTCCAGTCTTCTTTACATGTGTTCCACCACATGCTTCGATATCTTTGTCCTCAATTGATACAATTCTAACTGACTTTACTGGAACTACTCCGCCCTGATAAATTTTAAAACCATATTTTTGTTCTGCTGTTCCTCTATCGTAATAGTCGATATTTACTGGATAATTTTCTTTTACCATTTGATTAGCTGCATCTTCAATCTGTTTTACTTGCTCATCTGTTAATGATGAATGATGGGTAATGTCTAGTCTGGCATGATCATCATCTTTAAACGCAGAGTGTTGCCAAATCCAAGAGCCTAACACCCCTCTTGATGACACATTGATGATGTGAGTACTTGTATGGTTTTTAGTAATGTTTGCACGTCTTGTTTCATCTACTTTGCAAGATACAGTATCGCCTTCTTTTGGAACTCCTCCCTCTAACTTGTGAACAATAATGTTTGCGTGTTTATCTACATTAACGACATTGAATTCTGATATGGTTCCTAAATCTGGTTCTTGACCTCCGCCTCTTGCATAAAATGAAGTTCTATCTAATACGACTTGATCACCTAAGACCTTGATTACTTTGGCCTCAAATTCCATTGGATCGTCTTTGTAAAATAGAGTTTCAGTTTCTGGTAACTCTTCTAGCGGAAGTTCTGTGATTGCCTTTTTCTTTTCAGATTGGTGCAAGTCAGATAGTTTAGAGTAAAACTGTGATGGGATTTCAGAAATAGCATCAATTTCTTTGAGGTATTCAGGTGTAATGCCGTCTGATTCGTATAATGTAATGAGTTCATCCACTGACGGTGCACCTTTCTCACGAATTTTTTCTGCCTTTTTCTTCATGTGAATCTTTGATTCTTCATACCTTGAAGATTCTAGCTTTAGAATTGTCTTAACATCTTCTCTTTTCTCATCTAGTTCTGGATAGGTGTCTTTGAGATAATCAATATGTGCATCAATTAATTCATCAATATCTAATTTTAGATTCAATTGATTAATTGTTCCATTGATTCTTCGTAACATCATTCTAAGGTTGTATCCTCCTCCGACATTACTTGGCAATGCACCATCTGCAATTGCAAAAATTAATGTCCTGAGATGATCTGCAATTAGATACATTCCTTCAAGTGGTGTGATTATTTTATTTACTTGATCCTCTGTGATTCCAGCACTCTTTACTGCAAGACGTCTTACTTGATTTAGATCATCAAAATGATCAATCTCTCTTGCAATTTCTGTAAAGTATTTTTTTAACATTTCAGAATCAGAATCTATTCCAATCTTTTCAAAGAGTATCTGATTTACTGGACCAAAGCAGCAGTCATATGCCGTAGGTGTACCATTTGTAATCCATGCAAATCTTTCAAGTCCTGCACCCATATCGATAATTTTTTGATCAAGTGTGGTATGTTGTCCTAACTCTCCTTGAAATTCTGTAAATACTGCGTTTCCAAGTTCCAGTCCTCTAACAAAATATTCTAATGATGAACCAAATGAACCTCC
>JABGZU010000138.1 GCA_018674605.1 Candidatus Nitrosopumilus sp. | reverse complement strand
ATTTTTGCCAGCAAGATGTAAACACATCATCAGTTTTAATCCCATCTTTAGTTTTTTGACAACAAAACATAGATTCAATTAAAGAATTTTTAGCATAATCAGAAAATAAAGAATCACGTTTTTTAGAAATTTTAGCAAGTAATATTTTTAAATTCCAAGAATCATCTTGAAGAATATTTAATTTATCATATTGAAGAAGTTTTTTTGTATTAGTTTCAGATAAAGAAGCATGATGAATAGTGATTAAATTATTATCAAATGAAACAATTTGTTTATCAGAGATTGTCTCATCAAATACTACAAGATCATAATCACAAGAATCAAAATTGTATTCTAAAATTCTACATCCACCCAATCCAATTGGAAAACCAGATAAACCTTGATCTTTAATGAATTTCTTTAAATCCATATTATGAGATAAATGGGTTTTTCTATAAAGCAATCAAGTCATAAAAATTTACAATTTTATTCAAACTCAAAACATTTCCTTTAAATTAAGATGAGATTATTTTTTATCAAGCTCCTATAGTGTAGTCCGGTTAAGCATTTTGGCTTCTCAAGCCAAAGACTCGGGTTCAAATCCCGATGGGAGCATAACATGAATCATTAAAAGCCCGCAATACATGCGGGCTTTACACGAATTGACCTAATCTCGATGGGAGCATTATGGTTTTGCTTCAAATCCCACAATCTCAATCAGTCAAATTATTTCCATGAGTCTCATTAAACAAAGTTCAGATGTAATAATCAAGATCAATTTTTGTTTCATCATTCATTATTGATCTCATATAGTAAATTGTCAATACAATCATAGCACCAGTAGAAAGGATAGTTACCATATCCATAATCAAAGGAGTCAAGTCCACAATCATAATATGTAAAAATAATTAATAAAAAAAATACTAAAAATAATTAATTTTGTTTAAAAAAAGAATAAAACATTGAACAAATTTTTAATCATCATCAAAATTAAACAATTATTAATTTTCAAAAATTTTAGATATTAACTAACAAAATAATTGCAGCACATACACCCATTAATGCAAACATGTATTTTCGATATTTTGGATCACTTGTTCTCATAGTATTATTCTCAAAGTATTAGGATTTAAAAATTAATAATTAACATAAAATATCATTTTTGAGGAGTTGCTATTTTTCCTAATACAACATTTCTAACTTTAACCATCTTTCTTGCCAGCATAAATCCAGCACCAGTCATAGAACTTCCAACAATAATGTGTAATATGTTAGCATCTTGTGTTGGTGCAACAACTACAACATATGCAAGGCCAGCAATCATTAACAATACACCAAAAGCAGCAAAAATAGCCATCATTATTGGAACTCTAGAAGGCACAGGAGGGAAGTAAGGTTCATCAGCATATTTAGCAGAAGTTGATTCAATATCTACAAGATCTTTACAAACATCACAACAACGATGACGTTTTTTATTTTGCCATGTTGTAGTTAAAAAAAAGAAATCCTGATGACATGAATCACAGGATCTTTTAGGAAGAGTGATTCTACCATGATCATCAAAGTCTTGACCGACTTTCTTCATACATTCCTTACAAAAGTATCCAGGTACTCGCCATTGTTTTTGAAAATTATATTTTTTAAATCCCAGTGCAACATTGCATCCAGTACAAGTAGTCATTATGTACTCTCAGATTTCTTCCCACTAAAGACTTGCGCAATTCCCTTTCTTGCCTCAATTATTGGTAAGAATATGATAATTGCAGATGCAATAGATACCCAGATTACAGATATTGCTACCCAGACAGTATAGGAACCAAGTTCAAATACATATCCTGATGCAATTAATGGCATTGGCCATACAATGATTAGTATCAAAGCCATAACACCTCCACCTCTAACACTGAACTTGAAGGCTTTATTTAATGTCTCTTCATCTTCTTCTTGTTGTGTTGCAGAGATTTCTACAAGAGTAATCTTTGTCTTAAGATCATTCCAATCAAATGTTTTTCCTGCTGCAAGACTTCCAACTATTGCAATTACACCACCTGAAATAATTGCTGTAATGTTTGCAAATAGCATAGAATAATTGTTACCAAGACTTGCCAAGTCAACAACACCATTGTATTCTGGTAAAGATGCGGCAGTCATTACCCATACAGACACTGAACATATTAATCCAATAACGGCTCCCGCTGTCGCAGCAACCTTGTTGGTTTTAGACCACAATATTGTAAGTGCGATTGGAACTACTGCTGAACCAATCAAGATTCCCATTGCTAGGTAGACGAATCCAAGACTTAGACCCATACTAAGCAGTACAACAGCTAACGCACCCATACCAAGCCCGAACGCAACAATCGTCGCCCTGGAGACTTTAACAAGTTGCTTACCTGTAGCAGTTGGATTCTTGTATGTTCTATACAAATCATAAGTTACAATTGAGGATACTGCGATTAATTCTGCAGATCCTGCAGAAGTTACTGCCATGAATAACATTGTTAATACCAAAATTGCTCCAACTTCACCCATTAGTGCAGTTGCTGCAGCTGGAACTACTAGACCCATTTGAGCTTGTTGCATTGTAATATCAACATCAAGCGCTACCGCCGTCAGACCCATCGTAGTTGCAAGTGTAAATGGAATTGCAAACCAACAAAGTCCACCAAGTAAGAAACCTTTCACAGTTGATGATGGTTTTGCAGCAATTGCTCTTTGCCAATATGCTTGGTCTACAAAGACAGTACCAAAGTTTCCAACTATGTTAATGATACCAAACATCAAACCACCTGCTGATGCCATTGTCAAAAATGCTCCTGCGGCATTGCCCTCAACGGGAGTGAGTTCAGCTGCCTTTACTAATTTATCATACATTCCTTCTATACCACCAGTAATGTCAGTGTTGACATAGACTGCGGTAACAAATGTCAATATTGTAACAAATATGATTATAGTGTGCATGTAATCTGCAACAAATGTTGCCTTTAGTCCTCCAACTAGAGTGTATATCATAACACCAACTGGAATTAAAAAGGCTGCAAGTGAGATATCCATACCTGTAAGACCATTGACAACTGCTGAACCACCAAGTAGTAGCATGGCAGTAACAATCATGTTAGTCATTAATGCAAATATTAAGAAAATTTTGTGAGAGCCGTTACCATATCTTGCACGAATAATTTCTAAGAAAGTATGTGCATTTGGTGCTTTACGTTTTAATTCAATAGCTAAAATTCCAAATAATAAAACCTGAATTGATGCTCCTGCTGCGTACCAAAATGGTCCGCTTATTCCGTATTGGTATGCTACAGTAGATGATTGAAGTAATGTTGCAGCCCAAGTCCAAGCAGAAACTATTGCTGCAGCAGTTAATCCTGTTTTGATTGTTCTACCTGCAGTATTGAACATCTCAGAGGTCTGACTAACACCGAGATATTTTTCCTCAATCTTTACCTCTATTGTAATGATTACAGCAAATACCATTCCCAAACCAACAACAATTGCCCATCCAATCCATTCAGGTAATGCCTCCCCTACTGCAAAACCTTCAGAAATTGCACCAGCAGCAAAAACGGTTTGTGGAAAACTGGCAAGGCCAACTACAGCAATTAACGATAAAGCCGAAAGAAAATAGATTGTCTTGGTTCTGTCCACAAAAATGTACCAACAAAAAAATACTAAACAATTTGTGTGCACAATTTGTTATATACTAATTTTTTTTCATAATAATTTCAAAGGGTTATTTGTCGACGTCGACGAATTGGAAAAAATAGGATGTATTGAAAATGTACTAAAACAAGTGATATAGCCTAGCAAGGGATAATTTAGTTGCAGGATCAGTAGTAGTGATTTTTCCATCAACTTTTACTTCATATGTTTCAGGGTTAACATCAATATCAGGAGTTGCATCATTATACAGCATATCTTTTTTTCCAATATATCGACAATTTTTCACTGGAAGTAATTTTTTACCACAATTGATCTTTTCTTGTATACCATTATCTAAAGCAAGTTTAGAAGTAAAAATTACAGATGTTGATTGTACTGCCTTACCAAAAGAACCAAACATTGGACGATATAATACAGGTTCAGTTGTTGGAATGGATGCATTTGGATCACCCATTAAAGAATAAGCAATGAAACCACCTTTGATAATCATTTTAGGTTTTACACCAAAAAATTGTGGAAGCCAAATTACAATATCAGCTAATCTTCCAGTCTGCAAACTTCCAACATGATCAGAGATTCCATGAGTAATTGCAGGGTTGATAGTAATTTTTGCAATATATCGTTTTACTCTAAAATTATCATTTTGAGAATTATCTTCAGATAAACTTCCAGTCATTTTTTTCATTTTATCTGCAGTCTGCCAATTTCTAGTTGTAACTTCACCAACTCTTCCCATCGCTTGACTATCGGATGACATCATACTAAGAACTCCAATATCATGTAACACATCTTCTGCAGCAATTGTTTCACCTCTAATTCGAGATTCAGCAAATGAAATATCTTCAGGTACTGAAGAATTTAGATGATGACATACCATCATCATATCAAGATGTTCGGATAATGTGTTTACAGTAAATGGACGTGTAGGGTTTGTTGAGGATGGGAGAATATTTGGTTCACTTGCAATTTTTAAAATATCAGGTGCATGTCCACCACCTGCACCCTCAGTATGATAAGTATGGATTGTCCTACCATTAATTGCTGCAATTGTATCATCAACAAATCCACATTCGTTTAGAGTGTCGGTGTGTATAGCAACTTGAGTATCAGTTTTGTCTGCAACATTTAGAGCAGAATTAATTGTTGCAGGAGTTGTACCCCAGTCTTCATGTAATTTTAATCCACAAGCTCCAGATTCTATTTGTTCAATTAATGCAGGTTCAAGAGAATCATTACCCTTTGCAAGAAAACCAAAATTCATTGGGAAATTATCAACAGATTCTATCATTCTATGAATATTCCATTTTCCAGGCGTACATGTTGTAGCATTAGTTCCATCAGCAGGACCGGTTCCGCCACCAATCATTGTTGTAGTTCCATTACAAATTGCATGTGTTGCTTGTTGTGGAGAAATAAAATGAATATGAGAATCAATTGTACCAGGAGTACAAATTGTATTTTCTCCTGCAATGATTTCAGTGTTAGATGAAATTATCATATCTACATCATCCATAATGTTAGGATTTCCAGCATTTCCAATACCTACAATTCTTCCATCCTTTACACCAATGTCAGCTTTGATAATTCCTAAAACAGGATCAATAATCACAGCATTAGTAATTACAAGATCAAGAGAATCATTTCTAGAAACACCACTTGCTTGAGCTAAACCATCGCGAATACTTTTCCCACCACCAAAAACAGATTCATCACCATACTTGATCAAATCTTTTTCAATCTCAATAATCAGATCAGTGTCAGCAAGACGGATTTTGTCACCAGTTGTTGGGCCAAACAAATCAACATAATTTTTTCTAGGTATATTTAGAGTCATAATTCCATACCTCGAAATCCTTGTTCTTTTGCTTTAGAAAATGCATCATCCTTTTTTTCATCAAGAGAACCATTTACCAGTCCACTAAAACCATAGACAATTCTTTTACCAGAAAATTCAGTAAGTTCAACTGTTCTACCATCTCCAGGCTCAAATCTAATTGATGTACCAGCAGGAATATTTAGATGAAATCCATATGATTGTTTTCTAGAAAATTCCAGTGCTTTGTTTACTTCAAAAAAATGTGTATGTGAACCAACTTGAATTGGTCTATCACCCGTATTTTGCACAGTTAAAGAAATAGAAGATTTTCCAATATTTGCAATGATAGGATCACTAGAAATAAAATATTCGCCAGGAATCATTTCAAGGATCACCTATAGGATCATGGACAGTTACTAATTTTGTTCCATCATCAAAAGTAGCTTCTACCTGTATTGAGTGAATCAGTTCTGAAACTCCAGGTAAAACATCATCTTTTGTAAGAACTTTTTTTCCAGAGCTCATTAATTCAGGAACAGTGCGTCCATCTCGTGCACCTTCTAAAATATGATCAGCTAGAATAGCCATAGTTTCAGGGTGATTTAATTTCAGACCTCTACCTTGTCGTTTACGTGATAATTCAGCAGCAACAAAGATATTTAATTTTTCTAATTCCCTAGGGGTTAACATCAATAAAATAGGTAATCAATTGACGGTATTTAATAATTCAAAAAGTTATGGATAAAGTATAACTTTACCACTGAAATGATATTATTATGATTAACATTAATTCCATCATAGGAAATATTTTTGAAGATGAAAAACTTCAAAAAAAAGATTTTGAGAAAATAAGAATGTCACGAACAGAGTTAGAAAAAAGAATTTTGAGAAAACAGACAGATATTGGAACAGATATTGGAATTAATTTAGATACAGGGAATCATCTTCATAATGGCGACATAATTGGTAATGAAGAAATAAAAATTCTTGTAGAACAAACACCAGAAAAAGTAATTTTAATTAAATTAAAAAAAAATAGTCAAAATTTAGCAATATTATTGGGTCATATTATAGGAAACAGGCATAGACCAATTGGATTTGATGGTGAAAAAATATTATTTCCAATTCAAGCAGATTCAGAATTAGAGGTATTTGAGAGACTATTCAAGGAAATCATAGGAGACATTGAATTAAAAATAGGAGAGAAAATATTCTTACCACATACAAGTGCTGATGTACATGAACATTGATGAAATGAATGAAGAACTTGCAGTAATGCAACTTTCAGATTCATTTTTTCCAACAGGTCTTTTTGCTACTTCTAATGGATTAGAATTTCTTTTTTCTAAAAATCAAATTAAAGGGGTAGATGATTTAAAAAAATTAATAAAAATAAATATTGAACAACAAATAGGACCATCAGATTGTGTTGCACTTGTAAATACACTTGAAAATGCAAGCAAGGGTGATTTTAAAAAAATAATACAGATAGATGAAATGTCATTTGCTATGAAATCAATCAAAGAGATTAGAACTGCATCAGTTAATTCAGGAATTCAATTAATAAAATGTGTTTCAGAATTTATGAAAGAAAATAAAATTTTTAATGAATATCAAAATGCAATCAAAGAAAAAAATATACATGGTATATTTCCAGTAGCATTTGCAATTTGTTGTAATGCATTAAATATAAAAAAAGAAAAAAGTATGACCATGTTACTGTACGGGTTTACTGTAAGTGTTGTTGGTGCAGCATTAAGATTAGGATTAATTCAACATTTAGAAGGTCAAAAAATTATTCATGAAATTAAACCAATAATTATTCAAATAATTGAAAAAAATGTTAACAAATCAATTTTTGATATGTGGCAATTCACACCTCAATTGGATATAGTGCAGATGTCGCATGAAAAAATGGATTCTAAAATGTTTATAACATAAAAATTAATTTTTAGCTTATGAATCACATTCCACGAATAGGTATAGGAGGTCCAGTAGGATCTGGAAAAAGTATGTTAATTGAACGTCTTGTTCCAATGTTAGCAAAAATAGGATACAGTATCAGCATCATCTCAAATGATGTCATTTCAAAAGAAGATGCAAATAGAATGAGAACAAATTTAGCCACAAAAAGAGGATTACTGCCAGAAAATATGGTAATTGGCCTTGCCACAGGTGGATGTCCACATACTGCAGTACGTGAAGATCCTTCAATGAATCTCTCAATAATTGAAGAGATGGAAGAGAATCATCCTGAACTTGATTTGATAATAATTGAAAGTGGTGGAGATAACATCACAACAACATTTAGTCCAATTCTTGCAGATTATTTCATGTACATCATTGATGTTGCAGGAGGAGACAAATATCCAAGAAAGGGAGGATTAGGAATTGTAAATTGTGATTTGTTAGTAATCAACAAAATAGATCTTGCAGAACTGGTTGGTGCAAATTTAGAAATAATGAAAAAAGATGCAGAAAAAATTAGAAAAGAAAAACCATTTGAATTTATCAATTGTAAAACAGACCAAGGAGTAAAAGAAGTTATGGAGCATATCATACATGACGTGTTATTTGATTTATCACCAAAATCAATACAAGCACAAAAGGTGTAAATTTGAATAATCTAGATTTTACTCCAGATGAAATTCCAAGTGAAATACAAAAGTATGATTCAGAAATAAAACAATTAGAAGTTGGAAAATCAGGTAAAGTAGGAATTTTAGAAATAGAACTAAAACAAGGTAAGGATAAAACATCAATTACAAAACAATTTTCTCAAGTACCATTACAAATTCAACGAGCAGTGTATCTTGAAGAATCACTTCCAGAAATGGCCTATGTGTATATTATTTCGCCATCAGGAGGAATTTTACAAGGAGACAGATACAAGATAGACATTACATTAAAAAATAATGCAATTTCTCACATTACTACTCAAGGTGCAACAAGAATTTACAGTATGAATTCAAATTTTGCATCTCAAATAACTAACATTACAGTAGATGATAATTGTTATTTAGAATACATTCCAGATCAAATTATCCCATATCAAAATTCAAGATATTATCAAAAAGTAAACTTGAACGTACATGATAATGCAACAGTAGTGTATTCAGAGATTTTAACGCCTGGAAGAATGGCAATGAATGAGCTTTTTGATTATGAAATTTGTTATCTTAGGATGATTTGCAAAAATCAAGAAAATAAATTTAGATGTCTAGAAAATATGAAGATAGAACCTAAAAATCAAAATTTGAAAGTTAATGGAATTTTTGGTAAATATAGTATTGTAGGAACAGTATACGTGTTAACAAAGAAAGAATACGTCACAGAACTTGAAAATATAATTAATATTGATTTAGAAGAATTAGATGATATTTCAATTGGAACATCAGTTTTACCAAATGACTCAGGAATAATTGTAAAAATATTAGGAAGAAATACAGAAAAGGTTATTGAGATAATTTACAAAATATTAAAAATCACTAGAAAAAAAATACTAGGAGCAGAATTTAGTAAAATAAGAAAAAATTAAAATAATAAATTTATTAATCCAATTTGATAAAATATACTCAATCCAATAATGAAACTAACTATACCAGTAATAGTTCTAAATAATTTGTTTAGAAATTTTGTTTTGGAACTAAAAGCAAATGGTAGTCCAATCAACCCACCAATTAGACTCATTCCAACAATAGAGCCAAAACCAAATAACAAAAAAAACATTAAAGAGGTTTCTAAAGTATCAAAATACATAACAGTTAATGCAACAACACTTCCACTTCCAGCTAGACCATGAATTAATCCAATTACATAAGATTTGTGTTCATGATTATGTTCAAAATTATTGTGATCATGAGAATCATAATGGGTATTTCCATCAGAATGAGTATGAGGGTGTCTATGTTTTATTTTAAAAAATTTCTTATTTCGAATAGTAGTAATACCAAGAAAAATCAACATAACACCTACAATTAATTCAAATCCAGAAAAGAGTTCATCCCGAATTGTGATTGCCAAAAAAGAAGTGAGTAATCCAATTGTAACAATAGTTGTAGTATGTCCTGCACCCCAAAATATCCCAATTAAAGAAGATTTAACAAAAGTAGATTTTACAATATTTTTTGTAGAATATTTCTTAGATTTGATTAATTGTGTACCTACAGAAGATATATGATCAGGTTCAAATGCATGAGTAACACCCAAGAGTAACCCAAGTCCCACCATCAAAGCAGGAGTTAGATTTTCAATATCAAAGATTAATTCCTGAAACAAGTTTTGAGTACCATAAACTAGAACAATAATTAAAGTATAAAGAATTTCAAAAAAAGAGAATTTTGAATATATAGTAGATATCGACTAAAAATTGTTATGTACTTTTTTAGATAAATTGAATATGTGATTCATATCAAATATTTTACTTTTAAAAATAAAGAGTCAAATGAAATTCAAATCAGTAATCAAAAGGAAAATAATTTTAAAACAATTTATCAAATTATTAATCAAAAAATTATTGAAAATAAATCAATAAGTTTAGAACAATTAATAATATTTTGTAGTTTTAAAAATATCAAAAAAATTAGAGACAAAACAAACTACCAAAAAATAGAAAAAGAAACAATCAAACAGTTTCAAACTAATAAAAATAGTTGGAAGAGTTTTAAAAATATCAAAATAATAACAATAGAAATAATGGTAGATAAATTTCCAAAAAATATAATTAAATTTTCAATATAATAAAATTATTAGTCTATGAAAACTACAGGTTTTGTAGTAAGATTTACTACTTGTTGAGAAATATGCCCCAACGAAGAATTAGATTTTCCAATCCCGACTTTACCCATAATTATCATATCAACATTCAAGGCATCTCCAAGTTCTACAATTTTAACAGAAGGATTACCTAGTTTTACAATGCGTTTGTAATCATTGAGTTGTTTTGGGACAACGATACTTCGAAGAATTAGTCTACCTTCTTCTTGTATTTGAGAAGACATAGTTTCATCAATATTTTCATCATCATCATCAGTCCATTCAATAACATGTAACAGATAAATTCTAACCCTTGTGATTCCTTTGAATAAATAACTAGAATGATGTAATGCACGCAAAGAACTTGCAGAGCCATCCACAGGCACAAGAACACGTATTATAGGCGTATTATCAGATAAATCATTATTAGAATCAAAAGAGTTCACCAGTGCAATATCAGATTCAACATTTGCTTTGTGAATAATTTCAGCAATACTTTTTCGGGCTTCAATGAATGGTAAAATAATAAGCACAAGTCCGGCAGCTACTGCCCAAACTATTGCCAAAGAAATCCAAAAGAAGAAGGATTGTTCATCAAAAATAAAGTCAGTTAGAATAAATGTTGCAGGCCAAACTATTACAAAGAAAATAGATATTGAAAAACCAATTTTAATACAAAAATTTAGAGAACGTTTCAAATATTGTTCATCAGTATCACGTTTTATCATAGAACGTACTTTGTCATCAACGACAAGGATTTTTTGATGCATAATTCTAAAGTCAAAGTTTTCAGATTTTATCAGACTACCAAATACAGTAATCAAAAGACCAGTTAGAATAGATGCAATATTTCCATACAATAAAGGAATTTGATTTCCAGTTGAAACTAGAGTAATTTCTCCAAACATAAAGTTTGCAGTAAATAGCCAAACACTAATACCAAAAATAAGACCAATGATAGCACCTGCAGTAGCTACAATTCTATGAGTTTTTTTCCACAATATTGCAAAAGATATCGGAGCAACTGCAGAACCAATCAGAATACCCATCATCAAATACACATACTGTAAGCTAACTCCAGATTGATACAACAATAATGTCAAAAATCCCATACCAATTCCAAAACCCAGAATAGTTAATCTTGAAACTCTAATTAATTCACGACCAGTTGCAGAAGGTTTTAGATAAGTACGAAATACATCATAAGTTACAAGAGATGAGACACTTACTAGTTGAGAAGATCCTGCAGCAGTAACGGCAGTAAACAAAATAGATAAAATCAAGATTGCACCAAAATCACCCATAAGATGTGCAGCAGTAGTTGGCGCAATTAGTCCTAATCCAATATCAGATTCGGAAAGAGTAACACCAGTAGCTATTGCAGCTAATCCCAAGGTAGTCGCAAGAGTGAATGGAATTGCAAACCACGCCAAACCTCCAATAATGAATCCACCAGTAGCAGCTTTTGGTCGGGCAGCAATTGCTTTTTGCCAATAAGACTGATCAACAAATACAGTTCCAAAGTTACCAACAATATTGATTACACCAAAAATTAGTGCACCAATAGAGGCCAAAGTAAGATAAGTTCCAAATGCATTTCCTTCAACTGGTTGTAAAATTGATGCTTGAGTTAATTTATCATACATACCAGAAATGCCACCAATTTCAGGATTTATGAAATAGATGGAAGTTACAAAAATTAAAACTACAATAAAAATAAATGAAGTGTTAAGATATTCTGCAAAAAATGTTGCCTTTAATCCACCAAAAATGGTATAAACTATAATGCAAGCTGGAATTAAAAATGCAGCTAGTGTAATATTAACACCAGTTAAAGAATTGATTACTGCAGCTCCTCCTAATAGAAGCATTGCAGTAACTATAGTGTTAGTCATTAAACCAAAAACTAAAAAGACTTTGTGAGGATGTTTACCAAATCTAACATAAAGCATTTCAGGGAAAGTATGAGTCATAGGAGCTTTACGTTTTAATTCAATTGCAAGAATTGCAAATAATATTACTTGAATTGATGCTCCTGCGGCATACCAAAATGCACCACCCAAACCAAATTCATAGGTAACAGTAGAAGATTGTAAAAGAGTTGCAGCCCAAGTCCAAGCAGAAACAATAGATGATGCAATTAATCCAGTTTTGATAGTTCTACCCGCAGTGTAAAACCATTCAGATGTTTTTCGAGTTCCAAGCCATTTTGTTTCAGCTTTTACCATCAAAATAACAGATAATGATAGAATTACACCAACTCCAATCAAAAGCAGATATCCTACATTTTCAGATAAAATTGTACTCAAAGTAACAAGAAACCAATTAACTAATATTAAAATAAAATTATAGAGTCTAAAAAAACACCCATTAAATCTTTAAAGATGTTAAATACATCAAATGTCTCCATACTACAATGGTTGACCAGATTGATGAATACATAATTTCAGCATTATCTCAAGATGCTAAACAAAGTACATTTGAGATATGGGATTTTTTGAAAAAATTCAAAATTAGTTTAACTGAAGAGGAAATTGAATCAAGAATTGCAAAATTAGAATCAGAGAAAGTAATCCAAGGATATACCATTAAGGTAGATGCAAAAAAAATTCCCCATAAAGTTATACGAGTAGATCTTGTCACATTTAGAACATCACAATCATTACCTAAACGAATGGAAGGTTTGAAAAAATATCTTAATGATGCACCATTTGTATTATTTTCTGGAAAAACACGTGGAGGATATGATTGGATTACAATAAAATCATTTTTGTCAAATGACATGGCAGATGAAGAAAATGACATTTACAGAAATTTGTTTGGAGATATCATTCAAACATATGAAGTGTATGATTTCGTACCACAAACAGATGCATCATTATACGCATTAACATATACAGAAAGAGAATACAAAGAATTTCTCAAAGAATGGGCCCCACCATTTATTGGGAATTAACATCTCTAGAGACAATCTTTTTGAAATGTATTGCATCATCAATTAATGAATGAACTTTCAATCTAAGACTCATTAAAAATTTAATAGATTCCAATCGTTGTTTACGATTTTTTATTTTATGAGCATCTTGAATTAAATCATCAATTCTAGAAAGAGTTATTTTCAATGTTAAATGGCTCTTTTTTGCTAAATGTAATGACTTTGATGAAGAGTCATCTTTTTTTATAATTGGTTCTAGTTCAGATTTCATCTTAGTTTTTAAAACTCTAATTTGTTGTACTGTTAATTTATTTTCAATAATTTCATTAGCTAAAGTATCTTTTTTAGAATCATCAACATGAACCACTTCTAATGCTTGACTTACACTTAGGTTATTTTGAATCAG
This sequence comes from Candidatus Nitrosopumilus sp., assembly GCA_018674605.1. GTDB lineage: Archaea > Thermoproteota > Nitrososphaeria > Nitrososphaerales > Nitrosopumilaceae > Nitrosopumilus. The sequence continues at coordinate 2,883 of JABGZU010000138.1, read as the reverse complement.
ATTCTTTTGTACAGTATCAGGTAGTTTTAGTAAATGCATTCTATGAGAAACATATTCTTCACTTTTACCAATTTTTTTACTAAGATCAGATATACCACCCCAACCAAATTCGTTAACATATTTTTGATAAGCTTCAGCTTCTTCAATAGGATCCATAGATTTTCTCTGAATATTTTCAGTTAACTGAATTTCATATGCCTGTTTATCAGATAGATCTCGTATCTTACAAGATATGAATCTCCAACGAAGAGACCTACATGCTGCAAATCGCCTATGACCTGCAACTAGTTCAAATCCACGTTCTAGAGGTCTAATTACAATGGGCTGTAGTAAACCATGTTCAGAAATACTTGCTTTAAGACTAGATAATTCAGGAGATTTTGAAGACAGGGTATGCCTTACAGCAAAATTAGAGGGTTTTATCATACGTAATTCAATTGGTTCAATTATAGAATTATCAACAGGATCCAATCATAAGCACTCCAAAAAAGATAAGGGAATATAGTATTTAGCAATTTTTTTAAAATGAACATAATGAAGAAAAAGATTTGCTAGTAGTATTTTAAATTCTAAGATTTTGTTAAAATATGATTTCTTTTGTTGTATTCATTTTAAACATAGTAAGAATTAGAATCCTCAGGAATATTACAAATAAAAATAATAGAATATCAAGATTATTCTAAACAAATTAAAAATTCAATTTTATTTGAGAGGTAGAGATATTTGATTAATAGACAGTCTTATCTAATTGCAATACAATATTTTCTCATAATGAGTTGTTCTTATTGTGGTGCAAAAATGGGAGATTCAGAATTTTGTCCAAAATGTAAAATGATCAAAATTGAATATGATATTTTCAGTAAATTAAAAAAGTATCTTAGTAAAATAAAAAAATAAAAATAAGATTAAAATAAAATAATTATGTTTTTCTTCGAAGTGTGATAACTCCACTAAAGGACATCATCAATCCAAAGACTGTTAAAAATAATGAAAGCAATTCAACAAATGAAACAATTCCAATAATTGGAAGAAGTAAAAATGGCTCATGAAGCGTAGGATCATTTAATGATTTTGATGGAAAAGTTCCAGTAAAAATTAAAATATCTAAAACAAGAATTGCAACTCCAAAAAATATTAGATTACCTCCTGCACTCATTACAATATATCAGAATCATTTAGTTGATTAACTTTCCAAAGATGTAAAATTGATTGTGTATTACACAGTATCACATACATTTCGATAGATTTTCAGTTGATTACAAATTCACTAAATTTTAAAAAGCCTTAAGTTGATAAATAAATTAAAACTACTAATGAAGAAAAATACTCTATTAGGATTAACAATAATTAGTTGTATTGGAGTAGTTTTTGCAGTAATTTTTGATAATGAGATGGAAGAAACAAAGAATCCTACAGAAAATGATGAAGTAATTATAGACAATAAAGAAATTATAAAAAATAACAAAGTTACAGAATTAAATGTTGATCAGAGAATAGATGAATTACAATTACAATATGATGAAATAATTGAATACTCATGTATGGAATCAAGACCTCAATCATATTTTGACATTGTAATAGAAGAAAGAATACTAGAAGTAGAACACCGTTTAAGATATCTATCAGAACAACAGTTAGAAATTCAAAATATTAAAAATGAAATTCAATTAATTAACGAAAATAATCAGATGTTAGATAATGAGCCATTTGCATTATTTGAATGGGAATGTGTGAATCAGAAATATTGGGTAGAAGAATATCCACATTTGCAAAAAATTCTAGATTAATCATTTTATCTACAATGAATACAAGTTATTTCCAGAACTATCTCATATGTCAAATATTTTCAATGATAGAATGTCATATCAAATTCAATTCTAAATCTAGTATTGAACAATGCAGTAATAACTCACGACTGTGGGATGTTGGAGCATTGGACTAAAGAGATAATTTCAGATAGGAGCACTTATCATCACCAAATTTTCAAGATATTTTATACTCACTCAGTTCTTTTACAGAATTAAATTACATAACATACAGGGCAATATATGGCAGAAAAAATTACTGCAGACAAACTAAAATCACAAAAAAGTGATTTTGTCATCATAGATGTGCGAGAATTAGATGAGGTGAAAGGCGGAATTATAGAAAATTCAGTTCACATGCCTCTAGGACTATCTATTAGAAATGCAAAGAAAAAACAAATTGAAGATTTGAAAGACAAGAAAATCTGTACCTATTGTGGTACAGGATATAGGGGAAATATTGCAGCTGATGAATTGGTAAAAGAAGGATTCAATGCAGTTACACTTGATGGTGGATATCCTTCTTGGAATCAATCTTAAATTTTTTATTTTCTCAAATTTCTACAGCATGATTAACAAAAATCCATTATTTTGTAGTAATCAAACAATAAACCACAAAACCAAATGCAAACCAAGTGGTTTTAGCGCTATTCTCACACAGGCACGATTCTAAAAGGTCCTTTTTTTACCTAAAACCAACTGTAAACCACCTAAAACCAAATGGTATTGTAATACCAAATCAAACCAATTTATGCCTAGTTTGGGGTTAAATTGTGGTATGTCTCATAAAACCAAAACCAAACCAAAACGGATGTACCTATTTTTACATTAAAAGGTAACAAAAGGTGTTAAAACCAAAGTAAAACCAAAAAACCAAAAGATGTCAGACATAATCATTTCAAAAAATAGCAAAGTTATTTTTTGAAATGATTTAGTGGATTTGGTCCATATACCAGATAGATGTCACATAACAATCATGACTTTAAATAATTTAATCATAGATATCCAGTATTGAGTTTAAGAGAAATCAATCTAAAAGAAGAATATCGTTCAGATGTAGATGATATTGTTGCAGAGT
>JABGZU010000134.1 GCA_018674605.1 Candidatus Nitrosopumilus sp. | reverse complement strand
ACCTGCTGTTGCTTTTGCAACTAATTCATCTTTCTTACCTTCCATTCCTGGTGCAGGACAAATATCCATCTCTAAATCCATAATTTTGATATTCATATTTCTTAATTCGTGAAATACTCCTTCTTGTAATTTTCTTGAAACAATTGTGACTACTTGTAATCCTAATTTTGATAACATTCCTAATGCAATTCCAAAATTACCTGATGTTGCCTCAATTACGGTTTGTCCACTTTTTATTTTTCCTGTTGTAATTGCATTGTAAATTATATTCGCTGCTGGTCTTATTTTTATTGAACCTGTAAGTAATGTGGAATCTAATTTTCCATAAATTTGTAATTCTGAATTAGAGAGATCTAGATTGTAAACTTCTTTGGCACATTCTTTAAAATCTGCTGTAATGTCTACTAGCGGTGTTGCATTTACCACCTTTTCTCCTTCTTGATTATTTTCTAAATGTGGTACTTTACTCCAAATTTCTTTTTCAAAACGTGCAAGTAGATCTTTGTCAATATTGTTATCTTGATTTTCTTCCAATTTTATTTCTAATTTTTAATGTTTAAAAGGTCATATAAAATATCTGATATTCTTACTATTGTATTCCATTTTTTAATTCTCCTATTCATACATCTAAAATACTGATAACTTTGTTTGGAATATCTTTTAATCTACTTACTGCCATAGTTTTGTCATATCCTAAATGTTTTAGATTATTTGCTATGGTTGTAGCTCTAATTGTATTTGGACCTAATCCTAAAGCAACCATGCTAATTCCTAATCCTTTTAATGATTTTGTCATATTTCTAACTGCATCTGAATCTGAAGGTTCACCATCAGTTAATGTCAAAAAAATATTTGGTCTTTTTGATTGTAAAGTTGGAAACATTTTATCATATATTTCTGCTAATGGCGTTGATCCATTTGCAACTATTTGTGCTAACCTTTTTGCAGTAATATTATTCCATTTTACATTCTCTTCTTTAATTGACCAGCATATCATTGATCTATTTTGAGTACTAAATGCATATACTGCAAATTTTACTTTAAGAAATGCTAGTACTTCACATAATGCTATTGTTGCTTTTTTGTATTCAATTGCATCTGAAGATATACTTGATGAATGGTCTAATAATATCACAATTTTGGTTTTAATTGATTTTTTTATATCTGTAAAAAATGGTTCATTTCCTTCAATGTAATTTTCCTCATCAAATTCATCTCCAGATTTTACATGTTGTTCTTTCCAACCTGCTTTCCATTCTTTAAATTTCATTTTTAATCCATTGATTAAACTCACGTCATAGATTGCTGTTTCATCAATATTTTTTGTAGATGGAATTTGAATTCCTATTGTTTCTGATGATAATCCTTTGTTTTCCATTTTTTTATTTTCATCAATTAGCACTTTGTATTCATCATAAACATTCTCTCCTTTTACTACTGATGAAGGATCAATTGAACCAAAATCCCCCTCTTTATTTTTAGAAATTACTTTTAGCACTTTTCGTAACTCTTCTTCTGATAATGCCATTCCAGCTTTCATAAACGCCACTGATATTGGAATTGTTAATAGTGAATCGATTTCTAAAATTTTAATTATTTCAGTTACATGTTTTTCAATCCAATTTGTTTTTTGATTATTTTTTATTGCTTCGTTGACAATTTTTTTTGCAAATATTGCTGCTTTTTTAATTTTTTCAAAGTGGCTTGATTGTATATTTCCTTTAATTGCTCCAAACATAAAATATTGATAAAATGCTTCTACAATTCTTGCTTTTCCATAAACTGTATGAAGTTGTGGTCTTGCCACAAGCATGTATGTGTAATTAAAAATAATTTCTTCATCCATCCCTTTCCAAATTTTTCTGCCTAACTGTTCTACTCTTTTTGTTTCCATTGTGTTAAGAATAAAACCAAAAGCATGATCTTCACTGAGAATTTTTTCACAATATTTTATTTTCATTGCTTCATACCATGATGATATTCTAAATTGTCTATATTTTTCAAAATCACTTCCTATTCTTTTTTCTAAAGGTGTTAGGATTACTTTTTTTTCCTTCAATCTTGTTTTAGTTTCTATTTTATCTGAAATTTCAATTATGATGTCATCTTCTTCAGACCACCTTCGAACAAGAAAAGTGGCAATTTCTACTAATGAATCATTTTGAAGTTGAATTGGATGCATTTAATTTCCAAACATTGAAGTAATAATGTCACTTACTTTTTGATACTCTATATTCCCCCACTGTGTGTATACATTTCCAAAAACAATGTTTGCAGCTTCTTTTGGAGGTACTTCTTTATCTAATAATTTTCCAAATGCAATTGTTTCTCTCAAACTTGGCGAATAAAATAATTCTTCAACAGCTGCAGCTTGTCTTAATGTATTTGCTAATTTTATGGCTTGAATAATTTCTGATTCATAATTTCCTGAAACATGTTTTTTGACAATATCTAGTTCTATATTTTCTGGTGGATATTCTAATCTAATTCGTACTGGAAATCTACTTAGAATTTGTGGTGGAAGTTCTTTTGTTCCAGAATGTGTCAATGGATTAATGGTTGCAACTACAAACCACTTTTCTTTTGCTTTTACTACTTCACCTGTTGATTCTTTTAACACAATTTGTCGCCTATCATCTAATGCTTCATCTAGTCTGAGTAAAACATCTGCTTCTGCAGAATTTATTTCATCCAAGTATAGCATGTTTCCTTCTTTCATTGATTTTACCAATAACCCTTCATCAAATCTTACAGTTCCTTCTATCAGCGTTTTTGTTCCTATGAGGTGACTTTCTCTAGTTCTGAGACTAAAATTGATTGATTCTAAATCTAAATTCATATTTTTTGCAAAATCTCTTACTAGTGATGTCTTTCCAGTTCCTTTTGGCCCAATAATTAGCACAAAAAGACCTGCATCATACGCTTTGTTTAAAATTTGAATGGAATTATTCCAATCTATGTATTGAACTTCCAATGTATGATTTTGTAAATTTTAAGGATATTAATTCTTAGATCTAATCATTAAAGACTGCAATTTTTGCAAATGCTTCTTCTAGTCTTTGATGTAATGTTTTATTCCATTCATCAAATCCTAAGGGATTTTTTGGATAATTATTGTAATGCTCAACTAACCATTGATTTTCAGTAGATGTATACTTTAGTCCCTTTGCAACTGTTTGGTTTAATGCTCCTCTAATTATCATGCCAACTTTTCCTAATCCTGTAAAATCAGGGTGTTCTCCTTTACTGATTGCTTCAACATCCATATTTCCCAAAAAGTGTTTCATACCATAACTAATTTGATCATTTGTCATTTGTTGTACTAGTCTTCTAAAAAGTTCAAGACCTGCAGTTTTGTATCCGTATTCTTTGATATAGTCAAGATTGTATTGCCATAATCCAGCTTCAGATACATCATTTGCTTCTAATGCTTGAGCTACATTATTTCCTAGAATTGTTCCTGCAATTAATGCTGGTCCTATTCCTCCAGCATCAATTGGTTTTGGCATCCATGCAGAATCTCCAACCATCATGTATCCTCCAGATACCATGCAGTCATTTTGTCTTCTGACAGAAACTTGGAAAATTCCAGAATTATTACCTCCTAATAGGTCTGTAGGATCTTCTGAAAGTTTTGCATTTTTAATTGCTGGATTTCTTTGAAGATATTCTTTCATTAATGATTCAACATTATCTTTTTTACCTAATCTTTTGTTTCTTTTTTCTAGAAATGCTTTCTCAACACCTAAACCAATGTTAACTTTTGTTTCTCCTTTTGGAAACACCCATCCGTATCCTCCGGGAGCAATATCTTGATCTAAATGAATTATACAATAATTTGGATCAAATTCTGTGAGATTTTTTTGCCCTGGTTCGAAATCCATTATGTATCTTCCAGTGATTTCTAAATCTTCTATGGCAATTCTTTTCTCAACCTTAGTTGAGTTTTGAAGTCCATTTCTTAGAATAGATGTAACTCCTGTTGCATCAATTACTAGTCTTGATGTTTTTTTGAAAGGTTGTTTTGTTTTGTTATCTGTTCCCTGAACTCCAATTACTTGTTGACCGTCATAAATTAGACCTGTTAAACTCACTTCGTATTCAAATTCAATTCCCATTTTTCTACATCTTTCATTTTGAATTCTTGGTAATTCTGTACGATTTAGCATGAATCCATCACCGTCAAATGGAATTGCTGTTTCTTTATCTGGAGAAAATGCCATTACACCTTTAACATCGTGTTCGATTTCTGGTTTAGTCCACTTTACCTTAATTTTCTCTGACATGAAATCCACTGCTTCTTTTGAACATGCATCTCCACATACCCATCCTGCCAGTCCTTTTCTACCTGGTAATGTTTCTGGATTTCTATCAATTACAAGAATTTTTAAATTTTGATTTGAATAATGTGATATGGATTGTGCTGTAATTGTACCTGCTAATCCTCCACCTGCAATTATTACATCATAGTCTGCCATATGATAACTAGATTTGTTTATCCGTATTTATAATAAACCATGTTCTAAAATCACAATTTCTTTTACTATGAATTGATTATTTTGGGGTCGGTTCGTCGCGGCGTCTTCAAGGCGTTAGCTCAGACTGGAGCGGCTATTGTCTCCTCATTCCCAAATTAGATTATCTAACTATTCCTATTTAATTCAGTTGACTGTGTAAAATATCTGTAAATGTTTTGATAGTATCTTTTTTGTTGTAAATTGGACTGTGAATTTTTATTTTTATTGTATCTTTTTGACTAACTATTAGTTTCCCTTTGACTAATTCTTGTTTATCTAATCTAAAATGAAATCTTGAATCTGTTGTTCTTTCTTCAATTTCTTCAATCAAATTATTAACTTGATCAACCGGTAGTAATTTTACAAGTTTTTTTATAAATTCTTGAGCTTGATTTTTTACAAGTTTTGAATTTAGTAATATTATGGGATTTTCAAAGTAACCTGTAGTCTCTATTATGTTAAAATTCTCTTCTTCAATTTCTAATATTTCATTAAAGGATTGAAATATTTTTGAAATATCTTCTGTTGCATGAATAATTACGTCAATTGTAACTTCTATCTTATTTACCATTATTGTAAAAGAATTACTTGTAGTTTATGCTTCAAGTAATTTTGTTTCTTCATTTGCAGTTCTGATTAGTTTTACTTTTTCAAGACCTACATGTCTTACTTTGATAACTCTCTTGAATGCTGCCATAATATCTGAATTAATTTTACTATAACATGTGGCTTGAACAAATTGATCAATTGTCATTTCTGGAACTGTTTTGTTAATTACATCTCTTGCAATTATTCTAAGTGCATGTTTTCTAGATGTGTTTAATGGTCTATGCGTTAATGCAATTATTTTAACTCTAAAGACATATCCATCTTTTGTTTTGATATCTATGATGAAATTAATTTTGGATGAACCTCTTCGAACTAAACTACGCAAAAATTCTTTTGAATATTCGAATCTCTTGAAAATTGTTGATGCATTTTCCCCATCTACTTTATCAATTTGGAAATAAATCTTGTATTGATGTTGTGAAGGATCACCTTTGAGAATATCAAATAATGTAACTTCTATTACTCTGCCTGATGCATTTTCGTCACTTGTAATTGGTACATATGCTATTGGAACATTGTTAAATGAATCTGGAGCATTAACGTTTACCCAACGTTTTTCTCGCCATTTGTCCTTTATTCTGCCTTTTCTACGTGCCAATTCTTAACGAGCCTTGAATCCAAAATATAAGGGTATGTCACTAGATCTCTGTCTGATTTCCCATATAGCTCTGTAAAACTTGTGGAATTCGAATATGCCCATCTTTTGTCTGAAAATTTTCCATTATTGCTACTAAAACTCTGGTTGTAGCTATTAACGTACTGTTCAAAGTGTGAATATACTGAGTATCCTCGTTTGTTTTATCTCTAAATCTGATCTTTAATCGTCTTGCTTGATATTCTAAACAGTTTGAACAAGATACGATTTCTCTATATGCATTTTGTCCTGCCATCCATGCTTCAATATCATATGTTTTTGCTGAAATTTTCCCTATATCCCCTGTTGATAGTAGCATTACTCTATATGGAATTTCTAATTTTTGATAAAATTCTTCTGCAACTGCTAGCATTTTTTCATGCTCTTTCCAAGAATCTTCTGGTTTTGCAAAAACAAATTGTTCAATTTTATCAAATTGATGTACTCTGAAAATCCCTTTCTGATCTCTTCCATGTGCCCCCGCTTCTTTTCTAAAACAGGGACTAATCCCTGCATATTTTATTGGTATGTCTTTTCCTTCAATAATTTCTTTTGAATGCATTGCTGCCATTGCGTGTTCTGATGTTCCAATCATGTACAGATCTTCTTCTTGAATTTTGTAAATGACTTCTTCAAAGTCTTCTGCAATAACTGCTCCTTCCATTGATTCTCTATTAATCATGTATGGTGGTTGAATCAGAGAATATCCTTTTTCTGCAAGAAAATCTAATCCAAAATGAATAAGTGCTTGATTTAGTCTTACTAGGTCATTTTTTAGATAATAAAATCTGGCTCCTGCTACTTTTGCAGCTCTTTCTAAATCTACTAAATCCAAATCTTCAGAAATATCGATATGATCTTTTATTTTAAAATCAAATTTTGGAATATCTCCCCATTTCTTTATTTCTTTATTTGCACTGTCATCTGTTCCTATGGGAACTGACTCATGAACTAAATTTGGAATTGTTGATGCTAATTTCAAATATTTACTTTCAATACTTTCTTGTTCTAATTCAATTTTTGTTAGTTCATTTGAAATATTTTTCATTTCCGCTAAAATTAATGATATATCTTCTCCCCCTTTCTTTTTTTCTGAAATCATTGTAGCCATCTGATTTTTCTTTTTTCTTAGTTCATCTGTTTTAATGATAAATTCTCGTCTTTTTTGATCTGATTCAATCAATGCATCTAAATCAAATTCTACTGCCCTGGATTTGAGCATGTTTCTAACAATCTCTGGTTTTTCTTTGATTAGTTTAGGATCTAACATTATTCAATTACCTTCAATGCTACCTGGATATGTTCTAACACTTCATCTATAGTTCCTATGAGTTGTTTTATGTTTTCCTTACTTTCAAAATTAAAAATCAGGTTGTCATCTATTTTTTCAACATCGAGGCTCAATCCTTTTGGAAAATTTACATTATCTGGTTCTAATGCTTTTTTTACAGTTTCTGCTTTTTTTCCAGATATGTTATTGAGAATTACTTGTACTTGACACGTTAACGACATTTATTTCTAAATATTTTAAAAATTCGTCCAATTTGTCTTTAGTTATTTTTGCTCCTGCAGCAGCATTGTGACCTCCTCCAATTCCATCTAATTTTTCAGCTCCAGTTCGCATTAATTCACTGAGATTGATTTCTGATTTACACCCAAATGATTTCCTTGATGAAAATTTTATTGTATTTTTCTCCCCTCTAGTTCTTAGAATGATCACTTTCCCTGTATTTTTTGGTGAATCTGCAATTAATGATGATATTGTGCCTGTCATTGTTTCTGGGACAATATCTTCTCCATTTACCATTATGCAGTTTTCATTTTCTGAAATTCTCCATTTTTCATTTGATAATATGTTCATGTATTCTTTGATTATTTTTCTATAATTTGTTAGAATATTTTCTCCTTCTGTTAGAACTTTATTTCTATCACCCATACATATTGCCATTCCTACCCCTGATCGATTAATTCTTCCACATGAATTCAACATAGTTGAATATTCTCTACCGTCTCTTAGAAAACTCATTTTATCTTCTCTAGGAAATGTGTATGTGTAACCGATTAACTCTGACATTATTTTTGTAGTATTTTTGTCTGAAGAGAATTTTGTTATTGCATCTATGACTAATCTTTTCTCTTCTTCATTTAGTTCTGCTGGAACTCTCCATCTACCTTCTTCTTTTAATTTGATTCCAGATGAATTTAGAACTGACAAACATGTTTCTTTATTCCATGTTAATCCTTCAATAAATGGCTGCGATGTGAAAGCAAGGGCTTCTGGAAGTGGTCTAGTTTCTCTTCCAACTAATAACAAGTCTAAATCTATCTCTAGCAAACCTAATCCTTTAGCCGTATTAGAAATTTCAAAATTTTTACCTGTAAGTGATTTTTTCTCCCCTTGATCTTGTCTATCTCCTAATGCTGAAACAACTGCAATTGCTGATAGATCTGAATTTTTTTCATTTAGTGCTTTTGCTGCAAAATATGCCATTCCACCAGCACAAATTTCAGAACCTCCATCAATTCCATACTTCCATGCATTGATGACATTTTGATTATCTTTCTCTTCTTCTGATATTTGATGATGATCTAAAATAATCCAATTATCATCTAATGTTTGATTTAGTTCTTTTCCAAATCCTCCCCCAAGATCTGTTATAATGTGAAAATCTCTGGAATCTGTTTTGAATGATTCTACTATATTTTTATTAAATTCTTTTGATGTTCTAAGTGTACACCTTGCCCCTTCTCTGATTAATGCTTTAGCAATAATACTTCCAGATGTTAATCCATCACAATCAATGTGTGTTGTAATCGAAATTGATTTATTTGTTTTAATACAATCTGAAATTTTATCTTTGAATAGTGATAGTGATTCTTCAAACACTCTTGTCATTACTCTAATTGAGCAACCACGGATTTATACTTCCAGGTTTTAGGAATTCTTTCAATTCTTTTGTAATACACAGACAATCTGTGAACTTTAGCCTCAATTAATTCCAAAGATCTAACATTTCTATTATCTCCTTTGTTTTCTTTAAGGTGTTTTTGAAGGCCTACTGCTTTATTGACAATATTTTCCAAGTCTTCTGGCATATCTGCTTTCAAATCATTTTCTTCTAGAATTTGACCAATACTTTTTTTCGTAATTGGTTTGATTAATGGGATTGGATGTTGATCTCTTAGTTTAATCCCAATTTGACTAGGAGTTAAACCCTCTTTAGAATATTTTATTACTAATGCTTCTATTTCTGCAGGTGTTAATGAAATCCATGATGGTGCACGTAGTGTGGCCGGTCTAATTGAGTGTGATTTACCATGTCTATGTGTGTGCATTCGTCCCATAACTTGACTCAATTAGAAGTAGAATTAAACGTTACTTTTGCTGATCTCGTAAGTTTATGCTGAACTTGGCATTTAGAATAAAAGTTAAATAAGTCCCTAGATGGAAAACGACAGGTAACAAGTATGAATACAAAAATACTATTAGCAGCATCCTTAATCGCTGTCTTCACTATCGGACTATCTGCACAAAGTTCTGTTGCATTTGCACAGTACATGGGCAATGTTGGTAGCGAAGGACAAACCGGATCATACACATTAGAAGAGGCACTTGAGATTCAAACTCGAAGAGTTGCATCTGCTGATGCAAATCCGGCAACTGGATCAGGAACACCATACATTAGTGCAGACGGTGTTGTTGGTGCAGCAGTAATTGCAGGAGCAGTCTTTGGTGGTATTGCAGGAGCTTTCTTCATAAAAGGAAGATCTGGCAAATATGCCGCAATGGGCAGAGGATAAAATAATCCTCACTTTTCCTTTTCATTTTATTATTTTTTCCTAGTGATACTGATCTCGTACTTTGTAAGAATAAAAGAAATGTATATATCGCAGAAATAGTGCAAAAACATTATGATTCCTATCGTAGGTACTTTCCTAAGTATCCTGTCAACAATTACAGGACAATTAGGACCAAACTATGATCCATTATTCTATGATGTAATGATTTACATCTTCGGAACCATCATGTTCACGATATTCCTTCTTGGAGTTATCTCATTCTGGTTACGTGTACACGGCTGGGCTTACAAAGACAACCGTGAGAGATGGGTTGATGAATTAGACAGACACTTTGAAAGAGAAGGTATCGGTCTTATTCCAGACAACGGTAAATATTGGTAAAATTACCACCTTTCATCTTTT
>JABGZU010000118.1 GCA_018674605.1 Candidatus Nitrosopumilus sp. | reverse complement strand
TCAAGTAATTCTTTTTCCATATATTCTGGAAGGAATTTTCCTTCAACATCTTCCCTACTGAAACTAAATGTTCCTTGGGTTAAATCATTAGTACCAAAACTGAAAAACTCAGCAGTTTTTGCAAGTTCGCTAGCAGTTAATGCTGCCCTTACTACTTCAATCATAGTTCCAAAATTAATTTTTAATTTCATTTTATTTTTAGTTTCTACTTCTTTTTTGATAGTATCGTAGATTGCTTTAATGTGATTTAATTCAGCAATACTACTAATTTGTGGAATCATGATTTGCGGATGTGCCTTTACTTTTTTCTTTGTTAATTCTACTAATGCTTCAAAAACGGCACGAATCTGCATTTCATAAATTTCAGGATAAGTAATTCCAACTCTAACTCCTCTGTGTCCCATCATAGGATTAATTTCTGCAAGTTCTCGAGCTCTTTTTAAAACCACTTCAGCATCATTAACTTCATCAGTTTTATTTTCTGCTTTTAATTTTTGAATTTTTTCAACTAATTCTTCAGGGTTTGGTAAGAACTCATGTAATGGAGGATCTAATAATCTAATTGTAACCTCATAGCCTTCCATTGCTTTTAGGATTTCAATAAAATCACTTTTTTGTAATTGACCTAATTTTTTAAGAACTTGATTTCGCTCTTCAACATTTTCAGCCATAATCATATCTACAAATAAACCAATTCTATCAGTTCCATTGAACATTCTCTCAGTTCTACACAATCCAATTCCCTGACCTCCAAACTGTCTTGCAAGTCTTGCACCTTCTGGTGTATCGGCATTTGCTCTAATTCCTAATGTTTTTGCTTTTTGTGCCCATGCTAAAATTTGTTCAAAATCTTTAGTGACTTTTGGTTCCACAGTTGGAACTTCACCAAGAAATACAGTACCTTCACTACCATCAATAGTGATTGTGTCACCTTCTTTTATCGTAATACCATTTGCAGTACACGTGTTATTGTTATAATCAATTTTTAATTCAGGACATCCTACTATGCAAGGTTTTCCCATACCTCTTGAAACAATTGCAGCATGAGATGACTTTCCGCCTAAACTAGTTAAAATTCCTTCAGCTGAGAAAAAGGCAGGGACATCTTCAGGTTTTGTCTCTTTTCTAACTAGAATGATTTTCTTTCCTTCTTCTCCCAATTCAATTGTCTTTTTTACATCAAATACTACAATTCCACTAGCAGCTCCTGGCGATGCTGCAATACCTTTTGCCAATTGTTTAAAATCTTTAACTTTTGATTCATCCATTGTTCTATGGAGTAATGCTTCTAATTGTTGTGCAGGAATTCTCAATAATGCTTTATCTTTGTTAATTAATTTCTCTTTTACCATATCTACAGATGTTTTAACTAATGCACCTGCACTCATTTTTGCAGTTCTTGTTTGTAATAAGTAAAATTTTCCTTGTTCAACGGTAAATTCAATATCTTGAGGTTCTTTGTAATGTTTTTCTAATTTTGAACATGCATTGTATAGTTCTTTGTAAGATTTTGGCATGTCTTTTTTTAATAATTCAATATTTTGTCCAGTTCTAACTCCAGCTACAACATCTTCTCCTTGAGCATTGATCAGATATTCACCTTCCAATTCTTTTTTACCATTATGACCATTTCTTGTAAATACTACTCCTGTTGCACTATCATCACCCATATTTCCAAAAACCATAGTAACTACATTTACTGCAGTTCCATTTGCAATGTCTTTAGTGATACCATTTTTTTCACGATAAACAATTGCTCTTTCCCCCATCCAACTTTTAAAAACAGCTTCTATTGACAATTCTAATTGCTCTTTTGGAGAATCTGGGAATTTTCTCTTTGTATGAGTTTCACATATTTTTTTATATTCTGAAACAATTGTTTTTAATGATTCAACGTCTAGTTTACTATCATCTGTAACACCTTGTGCATTCTTTGCAGTATCTAATACATGATCAAATTTTTCATCATTTACTCCAAATACCACTTTTCCAAATAATTGAATAAATCGCCTATACGAATCCCATGAAAATCGAGGATTTTTGGTCTGTTCTGCAAATCCTTCTACTGTTTTTTCATTTAATCCCAAATTCAAAATAGTATCCATCATTCCAGGCATGGAAATAGCAGCACCTGAACGTACAGATACTAGTAGGGGGTTAGTTGTTGAATTCCATTTTTTACCAGTCTTTTTTTCCATTTTTATAATATTTTTCATTACTGCTGGCATCAGATCCTTAGGTAATTTTTTGTTATTATCATAATACTTGTTACATACTTCAGTGGTAATTGTAAAACCTGGAGGGACTGGAAGTTTTAATCGAGTCATCTCACTTAGACCTGCACCTTTTCCACCTAGCAACATTCTCTTTTTGCTATCTGCTTCTTCAAATGCATAAACTGGTTTTGTTTTTACCATGTGTAATTTTCTAAATTTTTTGGCTTTTTAAACTAATGCCTTGGCAAACTCTGAAATAATTTTATTCCAGTTTTTAGATTTTATAATTCCACTTGCAACTAAGATCCCTTTTGATCCTAATTCTACTGCTTTAGATACATCATCGCCTGAAACAATTCCTGCACCACAAAGAAGTTTTGTTTTGTTATTTGCATCTTT
>JABGZU010000140.1 GCA_018674605.1 Candidatus Nitrosopumilus sp. | reverse complement strand
GAAACAATAATGACAAAAAAAATGAGATTAAATTATACAAAAGGAAAATTATCTTCTAAAAATATTTTATCTGATACATTACATGCATTTCGTGGTCATGAATTTCATTATTCTCAATTAGAATCTGTATCATCTGATTCTAAATTTGCTTTTAATTTAGAAATTGGTGAAGGAATTAAAAACCATCAAGATGGATTAATTCAAAATAATACTCTTGCATCATATGGTCATCTTTATTTTGATAGTTCTAATTATGCTGAAATTTTTGTCAAAAATTGTTTCAATCAATCACGTAGATGATTCTGCTCTAATTAGTTTAAAAATTGCATTAATTGTAGCAGACACTGATGAACTTCCTCCTTTTCTACCAATATTGGTAATGAATGGAGCTCCTTCAATTTTTGATAATTCTTCTTTTGATTCTGCAGCACAGATGAATCCTACTGGAATTCCAATAATTAATGCAGGTTTGACTATACCTTCTTTTACCATCTGAATTACTTCTTGAAGAGCAGTAGGTGCATTTCCTATTGCTACAATTCCTCCATCAATATCTGATGCAGCAACTCTCATTGAAACTTGGGAACGAGTTTTACCTTCTTTTTTTGCCAATTCCATAATTTCTGGTTTTGAAATATTACAAACTATGTTATTTCCAAAATCTTTAGGATTTTGTTTATTCATTCCTCCAATTACTCCATTAACATCAACTACTATACTACAACCATTTTTCAAAGCATTCATACCACTTTGAATTGCATCTTTGTGAAAAATTAATTTATTCTTACTTGCAAAATCAAAATCTGCTGTTGAGTGAATAATTCTTCTAACTATAGGCCATTCTTTTTCATTAAATTCATGTGATCCTATTTCATCTTCAATCATCTGCATACTAGCATCTTCGATTGATTGACCTTTTTTAGTTTGCATTTTCTACCTCTCTTGCTCTTTCTAATATCAAATCTATTATTTTTTCGTCTGTCCCTATATGTTTTGTAATGAATGTGTTTTTCATATTAGAATTTTTTAATGCTGGTATCAAATCATTATTAATATCAGTTTTAACGTGTGCTCCTTCATGAAGAAAATAAAAAACAATTATCAATACTTTGGGATTATCTTTTTCACATTTTTTAATACCTTCAAAAATATCTGGTTGTTCTATCTCTAACCAACACCTACTTACATTTCTATACGAATTTTTTAATTCATTTACAATGTAATCTAATGACATTTGTGCATTAGGATCTTTACTTCCATGTCCAATTATCATTACATCTACTTCATTAGTAGTAAGAGTAATTTGATTTTCTTTTAATGCTGTAGATATTCTATTTTCAACAACATCCACTAATGTTTTATGCATACTCATTTGTTTTGTTACAAGAAATTTTACTTTGGTATCTTTTTGAAATTTCATTACATCCGTAACCGCATTTTTTATTTTTTTACCTGGATACAAAAAGTAAGGAACTATAGTTAAAGAATCAATATCTTCTTTGAGGCATTTGTTAATTCCATCTTCAATATATGGTGGTTCTACTTCAAGAAAACAATAATCTGTAAAAACATATTCTCCTTTTGCTTTGATACCCTGACAAATTACATCTAACTCTTCAGATGCTTCTCTTTCTCTACTACCTCTATCAATTAGTAATAATCCTCGTTTCAACTCATTATCCTCGCTATAGCTATAGTCAAATTTGGTGGGAATTTCTGTTTTTCTACTATTAATTGGCCTTCAGATACTTTGATGGCAGCAGCTTCTGAAACACTTGCAGTTCCTTCAAAAGCTTTTACTGTTTCAGATGGATTTGGCGCAGAAATTTCAGCCAAATCTTCTCTATTTACATATTCTACTGGAATCTTCATCTCTTTTCCAAGATCAATTAAACCTTGTACATCTTCAGGTTTTTTTATTGACACTAATTTTGCAATTGATTTTGAACTAAGTTTAAATTTTCTTAAGCAAGTATCAATTCCTTCTCTAATAGTTTCTTTTGTAGTGTCCCAATGCAATCCAATCCCAATTACTAAACTTGGAGGACGATATATCACAGATTCATTAATTATTTCATCATTAATTATTTTATCAGAAATTATGAGACAAGCTTTAGAATTTGATTTTTTTAAATCTTCTATATTTTTATAAATTAAAACATTTTTTGGTAATTTTGTATACCAATTTTTCTCTCCTGTTTCTTGAACTACACCTATTGATTCTTCATTTATCATATGTGCACTAATTTTTGTTACTGTAGAATCATCATCTATTTTCCAATTAAATTTTTTTCCTATAAGATCAACTGCAATTGTTTTGTTAACATCAGCTGCTGTAGTAATTACAGGTAAAGCTTTCAATTTTTCAGCAATTTCTATTGTAAGCTCATTGGCTCCTCCTATATGTCCCGATAAAACACTAATTACAAAATTTGTTTTATCATCAATTACAATTACTGCAGGATCTATTTTTTTATCTTTCAAATATGGAGCAATTAATCTAATTACTGCACCTAATGAAAAAATACAAATTAATGCATTATTATTTTTAAAAAGTTCTACAATTTTTTCTATTGTAGGCTCAGAATACCATGTAATCCCTGTTACCTCAGTTGTTAATTTTGAAGGTGCAAATATATCCCAATCTGGAAATATTTTTTTTATTTTTTCTCCAATTTTTATTCCATTTTTAGTAATAGCAAGAACTGATATTTTTTCCATAATCAAAATCTTTTAACTTTAATAAAATACCTTACTGTTCAGATTTTCTAGATAAAATATTTCCTTCAAAATCAAATAATATTACATCAATTACAACTTTTTCCTCAGAATGTTTTCTCATATGTTTATACGTCTCACTACAAATTAAGTCAAAAAACCCCTCAATTTTATTTTTCTGAATAATTTCTGAAACATGTCTTGCTGTATTTGCTTTTTTTATGTCTTGAATTACATTTTCATTAGCATTACATCTTTGAGCTAATTCTGATAGAAAACTCATATCTACTTTAGATCCTTTAACGTGAGTCTGTTTAACTCCTGCAGCCATTTTTGCTAACTTTCCAATAAAACCAACAACATATGCTTTATTGATATCTTTTCTACTACATTGTTGAATTGCATATCCTGAAAAATCACCTATTTGTACAAAACAATGTTCTGGTAATTCTATTATTTTTTTTGCAAAATCTTCACTTCTTCCACCTGTTGTAAGGACTACAGTATCATTTCCCATTGCAATTGCTACATCTACATTTTGTCTAATTGATGCTGCATAAGCTGCTGTAGAAAATGGAATAACAATTCCACTAGTTCCTAAAATTGAAATTCCATTTATTATGCCTAATCTTGGATTGTCAGTTTTAGGTCCTAATTCTTTTCCTTTAGGTACTGAAATAACTAGTTTAATTCCTTTTTCTAAAAGAATTTCTTTTCCTATTTCTCTTAGATTTTCAATAATCATTTTTTTAGGAACTGGATTTATAGCTGGCTTATTAATTTCCAAACCTAATCCTGGTTTAGTTACTATGCCTACTCCTTCCCCACCATCAATTTCAATTTCATTTATTTTTTCAGTGAATGATAACTCTACAATAATTTCTGCTCCATGAGTAACATCTGGATCATCTCCTCCATTTTTAATCACTGAGCAATTTGCACCATCAATTTCAAATTTACATGAATGTATTGGAATTTGAATATAAGATCTTTTTGGTAATAAAATATCTATTTTCTCAATTTTTTTTTGATTAATTATTGATAATAGTGCAGCTTTTGATGCAGCAGTTGCAGAACTTCCTGTAGTATATCCTGTTTTTAATTGTACTTTTTCTTCTTTCACATGAGATGTATTCATTTTGTAGTATTAACTCTTATTTCATAATTTTTGAAAATTATTTACATAGATTTAAAATTAAAATAGATTTAATTCTATTATGGTTAAATCCATGAAGATTGTTGTTACTGGAGCTAGTGGGTTTATTGCTAAAAATCTTCGAAAATATTTATCTGAAAAAAATATTGAATTAATTTCAATATCTAGAAATGATTTTAAACATTTTAAATGTGAAACTAAAATAATTTCAAAGAATTATGAAGAAAATGATATTCTTAAAAAAATACAAAATTCAGATGCATTAATTCATCTTGTTGGCATAGGAAAACAATCTGTGTATGCTGATTATGATATGATAAATACTGATTTAACAAAACATGTTGTAAATTTAAGTAATAAAGCTAAAATTAAAAAAATTATTTTTTTGAGTGGGTTAGGTGTTTCATCAAATACTTCATTGGGTTACTTTATTTCAAAATTTAATGCAGAAAAGCAAATTATTGACTGTGGTTTAAATTTCACAATTTTTAGACCTTCATACATTATTGGAAAAGATGATTTGTTTTCAAAAAATCTAAAAAAACAAATGAAATCTGGAGAAATAATAATTCCAGGATCTGGAACATATTCAATTCAACCAATACATGTGTTTGATGTTGTAAAAGTCATTTTTGAATCAATATCTCAATTGAAATTTAATAATAAGATAATTGATCTTGTTGGGCCTGATTCTATAACTTATAAAAAATATGTTGAACTTTTTTCTAAAGGAACTACAACCAAAATTAAAAAAATTAATCTTGAAAATGCTTATCATGATGCAATAATAAATCCAAAGTTTATTTTTGGAATAGATGATCTCAATATTCTAATTGGTAATTTTAACGGAAATCATAAAAGATTATCTAAAATATCTAAAATTAAATTTCAATCTGTGTTGGAATTATTGCAGTCCAGCAGATTGCTTTAGTGTTTCTACTTTGTCTGTTTTTTCCCAGTAAAATTCTGGTTCATTTCTTCCAAAATGACCATAAGATGCAGTTTTTTTGTAGATTGGTCTTTTCAAATCTAATTGTGAAATAAT
>JABGZU010000073.1 GCA_018674605.1 Candidatus Nitrosopumilus sp. | reverse complement strand
TGCCCAAGACATGAGCACCCAAGTGACTGCAGCCATACCAGTTGCTGTATTTGTAACAGTCCATGCGCTGACGGTAATGCCGTCTACCATTACTTCACTACCTGCGTTGAAACCAAACCATCCAAACCAGAGTATTCCTGCTCCGAGGACTACCATTGGAATATTGTGTGGTTCCATTGGGACTTTACCATATCCAAGACGTCTGCCTAGGACCATGGCTCCGGCCAATGCCGCAAATCCTGAAGAAATGTGTACTACAGTACCACCTGCAAAGTCTAATGCATATGATGGCGATAGTTCTGGATCGAGGTCTATTGCACCTCCTCCTATGTAACCGCCTCCCCAAACCCAATGTGCAATTGGGTCATAAACGAAGGTTCCCCATAAGAGTACGAATATCATCAATGCGCTGAATTTGATTCTGTCAATCAAACCACCAATAATTAGAACTGGTGTAATGATTGCGAAGGTTGCTTGGAACATTGCAAATAGTTGGTGAGGTACTGTACCTGGCCAACCTTGACTACAATAGTCTCCGTCCTTCATTTCATTCATTTGATAAGCATTAGACCAAGTATCTGCACATGGACCTACTTCACCGAGAGGTGCCCAAGCTGATACCATGTTGAAACCAACATAGTCTAGATTACCCATGAACATATTTGCTTCAGAATCAATTCCGCCAAATGCTAGTGAATATCCCCATAGGACCCATTGTACTGACATTAAACCCATTACAATTAGGGTCATACCAAGTACGTTGACGATGTTCTTTGATCTGGCTAATCCGCCATAAAAGAAACCGACTCCGGGTGACATGAAGAGTACTAATGATGTTGCTGTAAGCATCCATGCTGTATCACCTGTGTCTATAAGACAAGGTAGCATGCCGCCTTCGCCATCATCATACCAACATTCGTTAGGATTACCAGTGTAAATTCCACTGGTTCCTGCGACGTATCCGTCCATACCGTCATCAACACTTTGTGCAAATGCTTGTGACATTGCACCAGTTGCTGTGATAGATACTGCGGCTACAAGTAATAGAGCATACTTGTAGTTTCTAGAATTCATTAAATTTTAACCAAATTGAATATTATTAAAGGGTTGAAGATGTTAAAATCTTTCAAAAAGTAAATTATTATATTCTACTATATTGTGATAGTAACATAAAATATGAATATTATGTTAAAAGTGAGAACAAATGAAGTCTGAATCAAAGCCAAAATTAGCAATTTTTGATACATTCAAAACTAGATCTAATGATTTAACTGGAGAAGCAAAGAGACAAAGAGCGATCATCTCCATTCTTGGGAATAGTGCAAATCCAGCTGAACGAACAAGAACTGGAATTTCTCAAAAAATAGCAAAAAAGCAAGAAATTTCCTGGAAGAACATCTATTCAGGAATATTTAGAGATCTAGATGAGATCTTGCTACCTATGGAGATAGCAGAAGAAGATGGAAGATTACCATTAAAGAGAGGTCCAAAAGCACTTCAAGAAAAAGGAATTCCATACTATCATTTAACAAAAAAAGGAATCTTGGTAGGATTAGCGATCAATGGAATTGAGACAATGGGGCCTCAATTAAAAGAATTTTTTTCAAGATCTGATTCAATAGAAAAAGAATTTGAAAAAGTTTTAACTAAATTTATGACTACAAGTCCAGTTTTCACATATTCAATTTTACAAAAATATGTAAAAGCATTTTGTGAAGATAAAATTAATGAATTACTTCCTTTTGATCTCTCAAAATTAAAAAATATTTCAGATGAAAATTTAATTATTCAAAAAGAGATTCTTTCAGCATTTGTAAAACTGTCAAGTCAAGAAAAAAAGGACGTAGTAGGATTTTTAGAGAAAATTACTTAGAAATTTAGATCGCCAAACATTAAAATCAGTTAATCATTGAGATTGATCAAAATGGGTGAAGATAAGAATGTCTATGCTTCTGTAAAGGCATACAGTAAAAGAGGAAAATTACTTACAAAACCAGATTTTCAAACTCTCGCTGAAGCAAGAGATTTAGAAGAATTGATGACTAGAATCAAAAATACAGTGTATGCAGAGGCTGTAGCAGATGTTCAAAAACCATATACTTCTCAAAATATAGAGTCTGCCTTGAGAAGTAAACTAGCAGATATTCATTATTCTATTGCAAAAACATCAGGTAATTCAGGAGTTTTAGATGCATATTATATGAAATTTATTGTTTCAAATTTAAAATTAATATTAAAAGGAAAAATATTAAACAAATCTCAAGAAGAACTAGAAGTTCACATAAATCTTCATGCTGAAGAATTAATTAAACAAAGAGATGTTGTTATCAAAGCATTAGTTGCAAAAGATTTTGAAGAAGCTGTTGCAAGCTTAAATTCAGTTAAATTTGCAGATGAAATTGCCAAGGCTTCAGCGCTATACAATGAGAAAAAGAACATTCAGATATTTGATACATATTTTGATAAAATATTATTCCAACATTTAGCAGGTGCAATGAAAAATTATGCAGATAAAAATGCAGTAAAAATAGTTGCAATGGACATTGACTTTTACAATATTTTAAGTGTAATTAGAGGAAAATTCTGGGGATTACAAGAAGACCAAATTCAAGATTTAATCATTTCAACAAATCCACCTGCAAAAGAGTTACTTGGAAGAATGATGTCTGCTGCAACAATCAGAGATGCATTTAATGAACTATCTAGTACAAAATACAAAAATTTGGTTCCACAAGTTGAAAATGAATTAGATGCTATTGCTGAATTTGAAAGAGCATTTGAGATGTTTATTTATCGCACTTGTCTTACATCATTTACAAAAATGTTCAGTTTTGCAACCATTGTTGGAATTACAAAATTAACATCATTTGAAGTTAGAAATCTAGCAGCTATTGCTTTTGCAATTGAACAAAAAATACCAACAAAAACTACAATGTCAAAATTAATCCTAGAAGAAGAATAGGAATTCTATAATGTTTGATTTTTCAAAGAAAAAAAATAATGTTTCTTTAGAAGTTTTAATTAGATTAATTTGGGTAAGTTCATTTCTAGCCATGATTCTAACGTTACCATCTTTAGGATTATTTTTAGGGATTTACTATTTTACTGGAGAATTAATTATTGGTGCAGTAATTGGATTTGGCGTTCATTTTGTTACCTTAGCATTTTCAAATAAAATTTCTAAATTTTTAACTAAAATTATGAGCTAAACTATAAGGGGTTAAACTACGAGGTAATTCATCATGATGGGAGATAGGGATTTTAGAACAATAATTCAAAATGCATTAGGTTCCATAGGAAGAGAATTAGAATTAGAGATAGATTCAAAAAATTTCCAAAATATTCATTTGCAAGAAGTAGTTCAATGTCTAAGACGGTCATATTTTGATAGAATTGATCCTGTAGAAATTGAAAGGAGAGGATTTAATGAACTTCTTTCAGGACTATTAAGAAAATTAGAGTACGGTAGTGAACCAAAAGAATTTGAGATTGAAGATATTAAACTGAAAGGACAAACGGATATGATAGTAGATGACATCATCATATTATTTAGATCAGCACAAAGTGAATTAGAAAATCCTCTGGCTAATGATGTCCTATATCTTAATGCGTGTTTGTGGATATATGATAAAACAGAAGGAATTGTTGTTTACATTACTGGAGATAGAAAAGAAACAACATTTTCCTTAACACGGAATAAAAAAATGTTTGAAGAAGTAATTAGAAGAGTAAGAGTACTAAACAATCTCCTTAAAGAGCAAAAAGCTCCAATTTTAGAACCATCACTAGAATGTTCTGAGTGTCAATATTATGAAAAATGCTTTATGAAAAAGAAAAACAGTAAACAGCTTGACTTAGGAGAAATGTTAGGAATGGGAAAATTCCTCAAAGACGATAAAGATTAGTAAAATAAATGAAAAATATTACAAAGGAAAATTCCTTTGAGGGATTAATCTAGTGGTTCTGGATGTCCTTTACCACGAAGAGCGAAACACACTATTGCTAATGCGATTGCGACTCCAGCTGTTGCGCCGAAAGCGGCCATTCCTGCTTCTGCCATTTGATAAAAAACAATCTTACGGGCTTTTATAAGATATGTCAATAATTTTTCTCTAAAAACAAACTATCACAATTTTAATTTTTTATGATACTATTGTAGCTTATCTGAAAAATTCAAATGGAACAGTATTTTCTTGTCCACTTGTCATTGAACTTAGATTAAAGTACACAGTACCAGTAACCCACCAACTTGCACTACCTGATTCGCCATTATCATATTCAGATTCTAATGCACTCCATAGTTCTCCAGAAGTGGCAGTATTTGCTATAGTTATTTTCTTTTTTAGAAGAATTGAATTTTCACCCAATAATGTATAATAATTTGAACCAAATTCTACCATTCCTTCAGGCCTACTTCCAATAGTTCCACCAGCAAGCTGTTCATGACTAGAAAAACCAGTTTCAAATAGATTGAAATCCATAGTTTGTATAATTACCGCACGTGGATTTGGATTAAATATTTCAAATGCAATTTCAATTGTTGCTGAACGTTCGGATATTTTTAAAACAGAAATATCTGCTAATTCAACTGTAACTAATTCGATAGTGGGAGCATTTTGAGCAGCATCATTATTTCCTTGACCTGGAGCTGTCATCGTAGGACCAATTACAAGAATACTACCCAATATTCCAGCAAGTGCTAAAACTGCAATAAAAACAAAAACTTTAGGATTCATACTTGATCTCAATTATATCAAATATTAGATAGTTATTATACCATTCCAGAAGGGAGAAATTGTGCAATATTTTCAAGCAGTTCAACAGGGAAAACAAAGAGCAAGTAAATCACAAATGAAAATGTTTGAAGTAGCTGGATTTGGAATGTTAACTTTAACAACAAAAAAAATTGAAGGTAAATTCTATCCAGTTGGAGAAGAAGATTTTACAGCTGTAATTAGTTCAGAAGATGGACATGTAGCAGTAATTGTAGATAAAGATGGATTTACAAAAGCCCAATCAAAAGCAGTAGAAAAAGAAGAAGCAATTTCTATATTTAAAAAACTACGAAATTCAGGAATTTTAGAATATCCAAAAAATGAAATACAAATTTGGTCTCAAGCAAGACCAACAATTCAAAACGAAGTTTAGTTATTTTTTAGACGGTAAAATTATTTCAGTTCCAACGTTACTGCCTTTAATTGCTTTTTCAATAATTTTTGGATCGGCTTTTAGAATTCTAGTTTTGATTTTAGAACGTTCTATAATTTTTAGAGCAACAATATCCATTAAATCATATCCTCCAGCAACAGAATCTTCATGAACTAAAATATTTTTTAAATTTTTAAGTTCAATACTCTTGAATTTTTTTGCTTTTTTGAATTTATTTGGATCCATGTCATAAACACCATCAACATCAGTGGCATTAAGAAATTGTTCAGCTTGAATTTTTTCAGCAATTAATGCAGATGTTCCATTTGTACTCTGACCTGGATGTAAACCTCCAGCAACAACAATTAATCCATCATTAACTGCATGTTTAACTTCCTGTAAAGTCGTTGGAGGGTGAGAATATGCTTTATTTTTTAGTGCATAAATCAGTAGTTTTGCATTAAGTCTAGAAATTTCAATTCCTAATTCATCTAAAGTGGATTCATCAGCATCAAAATTTCTTGCATGTGAAATGTAATATCTTGCTACAACTCCACCTCCAGCAACAACAATTGGTTGACAGATTTTACTGATTTTTATCAAAAAATCAGCATAATTTTGTATAATTTTGGCATTATCCATTCCAAAAACTTTACCAGATAGTTTTATGACAATTCTTTTTTTCATTTTAGATTACCTAGTATCGATTTTGCGGCAATTTCAACTTTTTTCCTATGTTTTTCATGAGTATAGATTCTAAGTATATTCATAAAGCCAGAAATAGCTGAAACTACAGGTATTTCAGAAATAGGCATCTCTTTTGCAGAAGATTTACCATTTTCATTAGAAATCAAAACTATTGATTTTGACTCATTTTTTGATGGCGCAAGGGGAATAGAGGGAGTAACTGAACTATCTACAAATATGTCATTTTCATCAATTTTAGATTTCTTAGAAAGTTCCACTCGAAGTTCATCAGTTCGAGTTTTTTTCAAATTTGATTGATTCGTAAGTATTCTCTCAAATGCACATTTGAGTAATTTTCTATTTTGATAATCTTCAACTAACTGTCTAGCTTGTTTTAGTTTAGAAGATTTTGAAGAGATGAGAGAAGATAAGACAAATTCATCTGTTAGTTTTACATATTCATTAAAATTAAAAGATGTAAAACCAAATTCATCATCAGATAATCTCAATGCCTGAATGAGCATTACTTCTGCAGCACGTACAGTTTTATGAAAATATACAGCTTTAAACATTTGATATCTAGAATGCATCATTGATTCAAAAGAATATAATGCTGAACGTTCCAATGCAATTTTTTTCTTATGTATACTAAGTGATTGTGTTATTCTTTTATGATCAACTTTTGCATGTTCAGCTCCTGTAAAATAACCATCTCTAAGCAAATAGTCCATCATATCTGCACTCAGAGCTCCAGAAATAATTTCATTTAGATATTGAAATTTTGATTCTCCAAATGCAATTTGTGTAATTAGTTTTTTATTAAATCCAGTTTTTGATAATATGTCACCAATTTCAGAATTTAAAATAATTTGTTTTCCATAATCCTCATGTGAAATTTTTTTCTCTCGAATAACTTCTTCAAATAAATGAGAAAAAGGACCATGGCCAATGTCATGTAACAACCCTGCAAGACGTAAAATCTGAACATCATCAGAATTTAAAAATCCTTTTTCATTTAATGCAAAACCAGCCTCAGTTGCAATATGCATAACTCCAAGTGAATGTTCAAATCTACTATGTTGAGCTGAAGGATAAGTCAAATGTGCACCAGAAAGCTGTTTGATACGCCTTAATCTTTGAAAAAGTGGACTATCAATTATTGGAAGTTCATAATCATAAACACGAATAAAATCATGTATTGGATCTATAATATCTAAATAAATTTTTTTCATAATCCTAATTTCTTTGAAAATGCTTTTAGAATTTCTTCATGAATTTCTAACTTAGGTTTAGATGCATCAATAATTTTCCAACGTTTTTTCTTTGCAGTACTACGATAAATTTCAGAGATTTTTCTTGAAAATTGTTCATTTTTTTCAAACTTGTCTCTTTTCATAATTTTTCCTTTTTCGTTTCGTGGAGATCTTGAAAAAGATTCTTTTTGGGTAACATCCAACAAGATTACAAGATCAGCTTTGGGTAAACCATCATCAAGACTCTCAAGCCATTTTTGTTTCAAACCGTTTGCTAATCCATAAACTAAGTTAGAGTGATAGTATCGATTCATAATTAAAACAGAATTTTTTTCTTCAGATGCTAAAATTTCATTTAGTTTTTCCCATCTATTAGCTGCTAAAAGACAATGAATCACTTGAGAAGGGAATTTACGTTTTCCATCCAAGTATTTTCTAATTTCTTTACCAATTGGTGTATCATAATCAGGAAAATGAAATAGTTTAGTTTTGATTTTTTGTTTTTTCAAAGATTTTTCCAATAGAACTGATTGAGTTAGTTTTCCTGCTTGATCTCCACCTTCAATTACAATAATCATGAGTTATCAAAATAAAGAAATTAATTGATTAAAAATCTATCAAGTCAAGAACACATTTGTAAAAATCTAGACTAAATTTTATTTTGAAATCAAAATAATTATTCAAAAATTAGGCATAAATTTAAGATTTAATACGCATATGGAAAAATTGTATCTATGTCTTGTACACATACTTTCAAAGGAGAAAGAGATCACATGAAATGTTCAAAATGTGGATATGTACGAGAATTTAGTAAAACATCTATCAAACCAAAGATACTCGTTATTGGATTAATTATATCAGTGATGGTAGTAGGAGCAATATTGACTTTTTCATATTTTCCTAAAATTTAGTTTTATTTTTTAATGAATCAAGATTTATATCTAAAAATTAAGCACATTAACAAAATGGGATTGATAAAAGAAGTAATCAAAGAAATTGGAAATAAATCAAGAGAATTTTATGAATTTGTTTTACCACCAATAGACATGCATCTAACAGATGAAAGTCTTAAAATTATTATTGATATTCCAGGATTTTCTAAAAAAGATATAGAATTAAGCTTATGTGGAGATATACTTTCAATTAAAGCTAAAAAAATTATTGATGATGAAGACTTGAAGACATTAATTTCAAATCAAAGACCCAACATAATTAATAAAAAAATTAGATTACCAATTGAAGTTAAAGAAGGTGAAGAGAAAATAGAAACTGCAAAATATGAAAATGGTGTTTTAGTATTAATTATTCCTGTAACAAAAAAATCAAAAAATATTTCAATTGAATGATTTAATATTTTCGTAATAATCCTGAAATTCCCATTATAATTCCAGAACTTATCATTCCAAATAATCCAAGAAATTCATTTGTTTGAAATAAAAATGTAGAACCAATAAAAATAGCAGAAGAAAATATACTTCCACTAATCAAAATTACAGGTTTACGTTTTTTCATATAAATTTGAACTTCATCCATTAATTTTTCCATATCAGATCCAACTCTTAATGTAGAATTAATTGATTTAAGAAAAGTATCAAAAGAAATTTTTAATTCTTCAATATATGCGCCTGTGATTAAATTTTCTTGTTGAAGAATATTTTTTAGAACTTTCACAAATTTAAAATCAACATCATGTGTTTTGTAAATCCCTTCAATTATTGAAGCCATTCTCAAGTATAATGCTAAATTTTTTGGCAAAACAAAGGGGAATTTACTCATAGTTTGATTTGCAAGCTCCATTAGGCTTTGTACCTCCATATCATCAGGTTTATCACCATGCATTGAACGGATTGATAATTCTATTCCTTTCTCTATTATTGACCGATTATAACCAGGAGTTAACATTTTGAGATCATCCATGGCAGAAACAACTCGTGGAGGATTTTTTTCTACCAAAGCAAGATATAATCGAATTAAATTAATTCTTGTTTTATTATTAATTCGTCCAACCATTCCATAGTCATATAGAATTAATTTTCCATCATCAGTTACAGATATGTTTCCAGGATGTGGATCTGCATGAAAAATTGAATGCTTAAGGAGCATTGTAAAAAAGACCTGATGAACATCAATAACTAATTGCTCTCGATCAATTTTTTTCTCTTCTAAAGCATCAATATTAGTAACTTTAATTCCAGGCAAATATTCCATGGTCAAAACATTTTTTGAAGAAAAATCATCAAAAACTGAAGGCACAATAACTTTGTTATTTTTTGCCATATCTTTTTTGATTTCTTTAAGATTTTTGGATTCATTGGTATAATCCATTTCTTCATGAATAGTTTCAATAAATTGTGTAAGCATAGTTTTTGCAGAATATCTCAGATTTGCATCAACAAATCTTAATGCAAGAGGTAAGATTTTTTTTAGAATTTTCAGATCTTTTTCTACAATTTTTTCAATTCCAGGTCTTTTTACTTTAATAACAATTTGTTGACCATAAATAGAACCTCGATAAACCTGTCCTAATGATGCACCAGAAATAGAAACTGGATCAATTTTATCAAATGTTTCATCAATTAATCCAATATCTTTTTCAATTATTGGTTTAACTTGATCAAATGGTGCTGCAGGAACACTATCTTGAAGTTTTGATAGTTCTTTCAAATAAGGTTGTGGCAAAATATCGGCTCTAGAAGAAAGCCATTGTCCCAATTTTATGTAAACTGGTCCCAATGAAATAAAAGTTTCAAGTACTTTGCTAGCATTTTTTTCAAATTGATTTGAATCAATTTTATTTTTATTTTGATTAATCCATTTTTTTCTATCTTTACGTAATGCCAAAACAGATGGTAAAAGTTTGATTAAGATTTTTACAGTTCTAAGAGTATACATAAAATCACTCTAAATATTTTTTAATTTTTTTAGTTGTGGCATATCCTAAATATCCAGAAATTAATGAAGATGTTAAAATGTTAGAAAAAGACATTTTTTTTGATTTTTTATTAGAAAACTTTTTTCCAATAACTATACCTGTAAATATTCCACATGCAATTCCAATCAAAATTTCAGGGGCATCACATACCAAATGCCCAAGTGGATTAACTCTAGGATCAACTTTATCTGTATGAACAAGAAATTTATCACCATATTCTCTAATATGCAAATTACCATATCGATATTGTTTTTTTGCTCCATTTTTTTGACCAAGCAAAGTCTCTTTTGCACCTTCAAGCATAAATTCACGTAATTCCTTTGGAACTTCAATTTCATCACTAGACATGATATGAATATCTAATAATTGCTTATAATCCTAGATCTAAATAGAATTTGAGCATAATTACTTATTTTATTAATTTTTAATTTATGTCAGAATTAGATTTAAAGGAAAATTAATTTTTTAAATTATCTTTAGTGAATATCAAAAAACTTGCAGCAAATGAGATCAACATTATAGCTCCTGAAATATATGCATAATTAAATCCAACATCAGGATGATTTTGTTGATGATAGTAGTTAATCAAAAAAGTGATAACTAAAAAAATAACACCAATGAAAGTTAATTTTCGATGATTTAACAATAATTTTCAAATAATGAATTAGTATATGAATTTAGGAAAAAAATAAAACTAACTGTAATGATTATACTAAAGATTAATGCAATAATTAAAAATGTAATAGTTAATCGTAACTTCATTAGTACTTTTTAGATTTAAAATTAATTAATAATTTGTCAATAATTCGACTTTTTACGCCTACGAATTATAAATATTGAAAGACCAATAATCAAAATTATCGGAATAATAATCATTGTAGAATCTAATGAATCTCCTTCAAGATTAGATGGTTCATTAACTAAAATCATAGTATCATATGTAAGAAAAATTTCATCTCTAATACTATCTTTGTATCTTACAGTAATTGTAATATCATGTTCACCATATTGTGGTTCACCATCAAATTCTATAGGAACATTAAATGGAACAGGTGCATCAGTTTCAATTTCATCAATAAATTGAGTATTTGATTTAATGTTAGAATTTCCATTAGAATCAAGAGTTACAAAACCAAATAATCCATCTTCATTTCCTTCATTAATTATTTCACCTATTACCATTTGAGTACCAGATAATTCAATTACTTTTACATTAAAAACAGTAAGATCAATTAAACCTCTAATGTAAAAATCAAGAATTTTTGAGATTGTTTCTTTATCACCATGCGTATTATAATATGAAATAGATAAAGGAATTCGTAAAGTGTCACCCTTTAAAGATTCAGGTATATACACATCTGCAACAAAAGATTGGTAGGATCTTGCAGGAATATTTCCAATGTCCCAACTGGATTCTAAGATCAAAACATTTTCAATATTTGTGATTGATGCAGTATTTGATGAAAGCGATGTTTGTGCATTATCTATCATTATATCAACTGCTGAAATTGGAGCAGTTCCATCATTTACAATATCAATAACAATATTATTTGATGTTAATGATGTTAGAAAGGATTCTGATGCTCTTACATTAATTGTACTATCTCCAGTTACTTTAAAATCAAAATTAGAAAATGATGATCTCACACCAGATTCACGTAATCTTGAATAATC
>JABGZU010000130.1 GCA_018674605.1 Candidatus Nitrosopumilus sp. | reverse complement strand
GGTTTTGGTGCAGTACCTTTAGGTAAAGTTGGTTTTGGTTTTGCTGTTTCAGCATTAGCAGGTTTAGTTTCTGCTGGTTTTGATTGTAGCTGATCAGACAATTTAACTAATTTTGCTTCTAATTCGGCAATCTTGTTTTCAAGATCTTGCTTTGTTTGTTTTTTAGCAGTTGCCATTAATTTGCATGCCCGATTCGGGGTTTATTTAGATTTGGTTTGATTACTATGTGAAAATATGATCAATTTTATATGTTAAATTTAGTTACAAAGTATTATGGATGATTTTGAGAAAGAATACCCAGATTTTGATTGGAAAAATACACCAGCATACAAACATCCAGAAGGACGAAATTGTCCATGTCCAAAACACGAATACATTAGAGAGCAGATCAATTTCACAAAACAAGTAAATGAAAAAGGAAAAGAGCCATCTAAAGTTACACTAAAGTTCTGTCCAGATCATTACAGAGTGTATTTAGATGAAGTAATTCCAGCAATGCCATTAAAATACAGAATTTTGACAAAAATTGCATTAAAGTTAGGTGCAATCAAAATTGTGCAGTTAAAATACATGGAATCACAAATGTGCTTTTACTGTAAATTTGGGTCTGGCGGACATGATAAAAAAACAGAATTACCACCAATGTAGAAATTAAAAAAATCCAGTTAAGCTTATACCTGATTTAGAAAAACGTTGAATATGCCAATTCAGGATACTCAAGAATTCATCGCAGAACTTGAAAAACAAGGTGAATTAAAACGAGTTAAAACAGAAGTAGATACGGATTTAGAGATTGCAGAAATTTTACGAAGAGAAATGTACTCCAATGGTTCAGCAATACTTTTTGAAAATGTAAAAGGACATAGTATTCCAGTTTTAGGAAATGCATTTGGTTCAATGAAAAGATTAGAGATAGGATTGGGAATGACAGACTTTACAGAAATTGGACAACGTATTACAGATATGACAAAGATGGATATGCCATCAGGATTATTAAATAAAATTAAAAAACTTCCAGAACTTTCTAAAATGACAGCGTCATTTCCTAAATTAGAATCAAAAGGACTAGTTACAGAGGTAACATCAACTGATGCATCTTTTGATGATTTACCAATAATAAAATCATGGCCTGATGATGCAGAGCGATTCATAACATTAGGATTAGTTGCAACAAAACATCCAGAAACAGGAGTTAGAAATTTAGGTGTTTTTAGAATGCAGATTATAGATAAAACACATGCATCAATGCATTGGCAAAAACACAAGAGAGGTGCAAATCATTCAGACATCTCAAAAGATAAAGGAGAAAAAATACCAACTGCAATAATTATCGGAGGAGAACCTGCAACAGTATTTTCATCAATAGCACCAGTTCCAGAAGGATTAGACAAATACCTATTTGCAGGAATTACAAGAAAAGAAGGAATCAAGACAGTCAAATGTAAAACAATTGATTTAGAAGTTCCAGCAAATGCAGAAATTGTTTTAGAAGGATATGTTGATCCAGAAGACATTAGAGATGAAGGACCATTTGGAGATCACACAGGATATTACACTCCAGTTGAGCCATATCCAACATTTACATTAACAGGAATAATGAGAAGAAAGAATCCAGTTTATCTCACAACAGTAGTAGGTAAACCAATTCTTGAAGATGCATACATTGGCAAAGTCATCGAACGTTCATTTTTACCACTTGTTCAGATGTTCCATCCAGAAGTAGTAGATTTTAGCATGCCAGCTGCAGGATGGTTTCAAGGTTTTGCAGTTATCTCAATTAAGAAAAGATATCCAGGTCAAGCAAAAAAAGTCATGATGGGGTTGTGGGGAATGGGACAACTTTCACTTACAAAGATGTTTGTGGTAGTAGATGAAGATATCAATGTACATGATATGGATGATGTGATATGGGCTATCACTACAAGGTCTGATGCTGCAAGGGATACAATAATTATCAACAACACACCTACAGATACATTAGATCCAGCATCGCCATTAGTGAATTTAGGATCTAAAATGGGAATAGACGCAACTCAAAAAACAAGAGAAGAAGGATACATGAGAGAAATTCAACAACAAGTAAAAGTTGATGATAAAACAAAAAATCTTGTTGATTCTAAATGGTCTGATTACGGATTATAAAACACGAATAGGGTTATAGAAATTATCTCGCTCTTCAACTTGATAGCCAATTTGATGGATTGCATCAACAATAATTTTATCAGTTAATTCAGTTGAACGTGCACCAGTACATGAAACCACTTCCTCACCAATGAGAGTTCCACCAAAATCATCAGCCCCATATTGTAAAGCAAGTTGAGCCATTCCCACACCATTAGTCAACCATGAAGATTGAATGTGTGGGATTAATCCATTCAAAGTAAGTCTAGATATTGCAATCATTTTCAAAAGTTGAATTCCACCAGTACCATATTCAACAATACCTTCTTCTTGCATCAATGTATTATTTGGCTCAAAATTCCACGGGATAAATGCCATAAAGCCATTAGTCTTTTCTTGTAGTTTTACAATTTTAGAAAAATGCTCAACAATATCATTATTATTTTCAACATGTCCATACATCATAGTTGCAGAACCTGGAATTCCAAGAGAGTGTGCTTCATCCATAATTCTAATCCAATCATTGCTAGAAATTTTCTTTGGACTGATAATGTCTTTAACAGAATCAGTTAAAATTTCAGCACCAGCGCCAGGAATAGATTGTAAACCAGCATCTTTTAACCGAGACAAAATTTCTTTGGTAGAGGATTTTTCGACTCGTGCAATCATATCAATTTCAGATGTAGATAACCCATGAACACCAACAGTAGGAAATTTTTCACGAATCATTTTGAATGCATCTTCATAATATTCAATTTTTAAATTTGGATTATGTCCACCCTGAATCAAAACTTGACGAATCTTAAACATATCACAAGATGTTTTTACGCGAGTTTCAATTTCATCAAGAGATAAAGTGTAAGAGTCCTCAGCACCAGGAGATCTATAAAATGCACAAAATTTACAATCAGTGATACAGACGTTAGTGTAATTCAAAATTATATTATTTACAAAAGATGCTTTATTGCCAAACTGTTTTTTTGTTAAATATCCAGACACTAATCCCATTAAATGAACATCATTAGATTCTAAAAGTCTCAGAATATCATCAGGTCCAGGTCTAACGCCCTTTAGAGAATTTTCTAAAATATCTTTGATATCACTTTTTTGTATTTGCTCAGTAGTCTGACTCAATTATTAATCGTCCTTTAGAATTTCTATTTAATTCTTGATAGAAAGTATAGATTAAAAATAAATGAAGAATTTATGCTTAATTTCAAATGAATTCAAGCACACAATGCACGTTATTTTTAAGTAGGGCTCAAAGAACAAAACAAAACATGGTATCAGGAAATCAAATTAGATTAAATCGAATTATGCGAAAAGGAAAAATGCTTTGTATTCCAATGGATCATGGAATTTCAAACGGTCCTATTGAAGGTCTTGAAGATCCAGCAGATACAATTTACAAATGCGAAGGTCATGGACTTACTAGTGTTATAATTAACAAAGGTATTCTCAAATCATTGCCAAAACCACCAAAAATCGGAACTTTAGTTCATTTCTCAAGCAGTACATCACTTTCATTATCACCTAATCGAAAAA
Organism: Candidatus Nitrosopumilus sp.; assembly: GCA_018674605.1. Lineage (GTDB taxonomy): Archaea > Thermoproteota > Nitrososphaeria > Nitrososphaerales > Nitrosopumilaceae > Nitrosopumilus. The sequence goes on along the minus strand of JABGZU010000130.1, from coordinate 4,148 downwards.
TGTTAACAGGTACAGTCAAAGAAGCCGTTGCATTAGGGGCTGATGGAATTTCACTTCACATCAATATTGGAGGAAAAGAAGAGCCAGAAATGCTAGAGCAACTTGGAATGACAGCAGATCAATGTCATAGATGGGGAATGCCACTTTTAGCAATGATGTATCCAAGGGGCGAGAACATTACAAACCCACATGATCCTGAAATAGTTGGACATGTTGCAAGAATAGGTGCAGAATGTGGCGCAGATATTGTTAAGACATTATACACAGGAGATATAGACTCATTTGCAAAAATTGTAAAAAGTACACCAGTTCCAATTGTTATTGCAGGCGGACCTAAAGCAAAAACAGATTTAGATATTCTTCAAATGACAGAAGATGCCATAACTGCAGGAGCTAAAGGAGTGACATACGGGAGAAACATCTTTGCACATAAAGCACCTGAAAAAATTGTCGAAGCATTAGCAGAGATTATTTTCAAAAAAGGAACAGCAAAGGAAGCAATGAAAAGAATTGAGTAAAACAAGAGAATTAATTATTTTACCAAAAGTAAATCAAGGACAATTAACAAAATTTTTGCCCCAATTAGAAGATGAAGGGATTAAGACAGTATACTTGGATCCAAAAAAACTAGGTAAGAAAAAAACAAAATTGCAAACAATTTCCACATCAAGTTCTTCAAATTATGTAGTATTAGAAAAAGAAAAATCATTAAAACCAAAAGGCAAAAAAGTTGGAATTAAATTTGAAGTATTATCAAATTCAGATATTGAAGATGTGTTAACAATTTCCAAAAAAGGATTAGACTTTGTAATAATAGAAGTAAAAGATTGGAAAATAATTCCATTAGAAAATATAATTGCAAAACTGCACAAAATACATACTAAAATTTTTGCAATTGCAAGAACTCCAGAAGAAGTAAGAAAAATGTTCTCAATTTTAGAAGTTGGAGTGGACGGAGTGATATTTAGCACATCATCAATAAATGAAGTAAGAGAAGCAATGGTGTATCTTGGAACTAGAAGTTTTGAGATGAAGCCTGCTAAAATTATTGAAATTAAAGAAGTAGGAGATGGAGAACGAGTATGTGTAGATACAGCATCAATATTGCATAAAGGGGAAGGAATGTTAATTGGAAGTAGGTCAAATTTCTTGTTTCTTGTTCATAATGAATCAGTTGGATCATCATTTACATCACCAAGGCCATTTAGAGTAAATGCAGGAGCAGTTCATTGTTATACATTATCACCAGATGGTACAACAAGTTATCTTTCAGAAGTAGAAACAGGATCTGAGGTATTGATTTTAAATTCTAAAGGAAAAGCAAGAAGAGCAACTGTAGGAAGAGCAAAAATTGAAAGAAGACCAATGTTAATGATTAAAGCTTCAGTAGGAGATGAAATAGGCGGAATTATTGCACAAGATGCAGAAACTATTAGATTTGTCAAACCAAATGGACAACTAGTCTCAGTAACACACCTAAAGAAAGGAGATATTGTAATGGCACATTCAAAACCTGCAATGGGAAGACATTTTGGAATGGAAGTATCAGACGAATACATATTAGAAAAATAAAATGAAATACAAAACTTGTGTATCAATTGCAGAAAATTCTCCAAATAAAATGAAAATTAAATTAAAAGTTGCGTTAAAAAAATCAGATTATGTAGAAGTCAGATTAGACTTTTTAAAAGTTGAACAAGTTCCAAAAACATTAGAAATAATAAAAAAAGATCTAAACAAAGTTGTTTGTACATTAAGACCAAAAACAGAAGGAGGTAAATTTACAGGTAATGAAAAAGAAAGAATATCCATACTAAAATTAATTGCAGAATACAATCCATTTTTACTAGATGTGGAGTACAACACATTAAATAAAAATAAAGAATTATTCAAATATCTAAAATCAACGAAAACAAAATTATTAGTTTCTTGGCATGATTTTAAAAAAACACCAAAATCTTTAGAATTAAAAAATAAAATAAATCAAATGAGTAAATTTTCAACTAATGTAAAAATTGTCAGTACAGCAAAATCAACAGAAGATTCAACTAGAATGTTAGAACTGTACAATCACAAAGGGAAAAATAATTTAATTTCATTTGCAATGGGGGATTTGGGTAAAATATCTAGAATTTTGTGCCTATATCTTGGAAGTCCATATACCTATGTGTCATTAGGAAAAGCCATCGCACCAGGACAATTTAGTGTAGATGAAGTGAAAAAAATAATAAATTTAAAAATAAAAAATTGAGAGTTTAAATCAATCATATTATTCAAGAAAATAATATGGGAAAAAGTTTTGCAGTAATTGGAGATCCTATTGATCACTCTTTATCTCCAAACATTCACAGTGCGGCATTTAGAGAATTAAATTTAGATTCGTCTTACATTGGGTATAGAATTCCAAAAGGAGAATTAGAAGGAGGGATTGAAGGACTCAAAAAAATTAAGATAAATGGTTTTAACATTACCATACCACACAAAATTGAAATGATGAAATATTTAGATAAAATAGATGAATCATGTAGCATAATTGGTGCAGTTAATACTGTTGTAAATAATGACGGAGTATTGAAAGGGTACAATACAGATATGGATGGTTTTTTGGAACCTCTAAAAAAAAGAAACGTGTCAATTCAAAATAGCAAAGTATTACTTATCGGTGCAGGAGGAGCAGCAAGAGCAATTGTCGCAGGCATTGCAAAAGAGAAAGCAAAAAGTATAGACATTGCAAATAGAACAATAGAAAATGCAAATAATTTATCTGAATTTGCACAAAAAATTGGACTAAGTGCAAATGTAAAAAAAATAGAAGATGTGGATAATTTAGAAAATTATGATATAATCATTAATGCAACATCCATTGGATTAAAAAATGAAAAAAGTCCAATTTCATTTGAAGGGATGAAAGAAAAAACAATTGTGTATGATATTGTATATGCACCAATGAATACAGATTTTATTAAAAAAGCAAAAGAGAAAAATGCAGAAATAATCTATGGGTATGAAATGCTTTTAGGACAAGCAACTAGAGCATTTGAAATTTGGCATAAAATCGAAGCACCTTATAATGCAATGAAAAAAGCACTGTTAGGAGGATTTTGATGGCAAAAGTAAAGGCAACTGTCAATGGCGCAGTCTCACTAGTCAATGCAATTGCAAATAAAAAAGGTGCAACATTAGGAATTTCATTAAAAGTCGAAGTAGTAATAGAGACATCCAAAGGTAAAGGAATTACAATTCAATCAGAAAACAAAAGTCTAAGTTCACGCCTAATCAATAAAACAATTGAGAAAATTGTATCAAAAAAAGATTTAGAAAAAAATAAAATAGCAATTACTCTAAACTCGGAAATCCCAACAGGTTATGGGTTAAAAAGTTCAAGTGCAATATCATCAGCTATTGCATTGGCATGTGCAAAAATATTCAAACCAAAATGGACAGATAAACAAATTCTACTAGCAGGAGTTGATGCATCAATTGAATCCAAAGTAAGTATTACAGGAGCATATGATGATGCATGTTCATGTTACTATGGAGGATTCAATGTAACAGATAATGCAAAAAGAAATAGAATACAATTCCAAAAGATACCATCAAATTTAACGGCAGTTATTTTTATTCCAAAAAATAGAAAACGAGGAAAGTTAAAAAATTTAAAAATATTATCACCAATTTTTAATAATGCATGGGAATTAGCAAAAGAGAAAAAATATTGGCAATCCATGACAATTAATGGATTAGCAACTGCAGCAATTCTAGATTCAGATCCTAAAATTATTGTATCTTTAATGGAGAAAGGTGCACTGGGTGCATCAATTTCGGGAAATGGACCATCAATTGCAGCAATTGTAAAAAAAGAAAACATAGAAAATATTAAAAAAATATTTGAATCATTAGAAGGAAGAATAATTATTTCAAAAATTAACAACAAAAAGGCAGAAGTACATGAACTGTAAAGTAGAAAAATCAAAAATCAAAGGGGAGATTAGTTGTCCTTCAAACAAAAGTTATACACATAGAGGGATTTTTCTAGCATCACTTGCAGGTAACGACAGTAAAGTTGAAAATATTTTGTTGTCAGCAGATACAAAAGCAACCATTGAAGCATGTGAAAAATTTGGAGCAATCATTGAAAGGGATAATTC
>JABGZU010000137.1 GCA_018674605.1 Candidatus Nitrosopumilus sp. | reverse complement strand
CTTTTGTTTACATTTATTGGTTCTTGTATTTGGTCTTCAATTACTATATTATCTGGATATTATTTTGGTGAAGCAATTGGTCTTACTAAATAATTTAATTAGTTTAAAAATTTCCTAATGTTTTTTGTTTTTTTTCTTCCCAAACTAATTCTCGCATACCTAAATTTTTCCCTAAAGAATTAGCCGTTGCAGGTCCAAACCCTTCAAAATGATTATTAGCCATTACCATTGCAAGTGGAATATTTGAAATTTTAACTAACTTTTGTGCCCAATTTTTAACTATTTCTGATTTATCTTTTCTAATTTTACCAAATTGGTTATCTGGAATACTTCTATCCCCAATTAATCTAACATAAAGATAATTTGATGTTATTGGCATTGGATTGTTTATTCCTTTTATTACATTCCAAACAAGACAATGTTTTTTTTGTTTGAAATATTTTAATGCATCTTCTGTAAACCATGATTCATGCCTTCCTTCAATTGGATACAAAAAATCCTTGGGTAAAATATCAAATAGTTCTTCTAATCTTGGTTTTGCTTCATTAAATGTTAATGATGGTGGTAATTGTAATACTAGTGCTGAAACTTTTTCATGAATTGGTATAAGTGATGATAAAAATGAAAAAATCTCTGAATTTATTTTCTCTAATTTTTTTTCATGTGTAATTATTGATGGAAATTTTGCTGTAAATTTAAAATGTCTTGGAGTATCTGTGTTCCATCTTCTAACAATTTCTTGTGATGGTATTTTATAAAATGTAGAATTAATTTCAGTAATACTAAAAATTTGTGAATAATATTTTAACCAATCAGAACTCTTTAGATTTTTTGGATAAAAAGTTCCTGACCATCCTTGATAACTCCATCCAGTGCATCCAATTTTAATTTCCATATTTTTTATCTATATTCACTTCCACAATCTCCTATTACATCAAACAAATCATTTGATTTTGAAGTGATTGCAGATATTGATGAAATATCTTTTTGATCTAATTTTAATTCAAAAACTCTATCATTATCTTCCCTGTGATTTGTAATTCCTAATCTTGCTCCAATTATTACTCCTGCAACTTGTGGCTTATCTAGAATAAATCTTGTAGCAACGTTTGCAATACTACAATTATGTTTTTTTGCTATGTCATTTAAGACTAGAAGTAATTCTTGAAATAACTGCCATCCGCCCCATGTATCAATCATATTTTTGTATTTTTGTAAACTTGCTGTGGTTAGATCTCCTCTAGTTGGTTCATCTGTATTGAGATATTTTTCTGAAAAAAACCCTCCTAACAATGTTCCATATGTGAGAATTTGAATTCCATGTTTGATAAAAAATGGAACCATGATCTTTTCTGGTCTTTGATCTAAAATTGAATATTGAACTTGATTTGATATTATTTTAAAACCTTTTTCAATAATAATTTTAATTCTTTCAGTATCAAAATTTGTCAGTCCTAAATGTTTGATTTTTCCTTCATTTTGTAATTTTGATAAATGTTGTAATGCATCAATATAACTTGAATTTTGATAATCCCACCAATGAAATTGAAGTAGATCAATACAATCAATATTCATTTTTTTTAATGATTCTTCAATATAGTGTGTAACAATACTATTACTCATTGGACCTGGATTTGGAACAAATTTTGTAAATGCCTGAACATTTTCTATTTTTTTATTAAAATCCCCAATTAATGATTCTGCAGGACCGTAAATATCTGCAAGATCCCATGTTGTAAAACCTAATTCATGATATTTTTTCATATCTTCAACTGCTAGTTTAGAATCAATCTGGCCATGACTTCCTGCAACTTGCCACATTCCATTTAGAATTCTACAAATTTCCAAATCTTTCCCAAGTATGATTTTTTCCATAATTACTAATTGTACCAAAAATCTATATAAAAAATAATTCTCTTTTGTAAATTATTATTTCAATTAGTTCAAAAAATGATTTTTTTATTTTACAAAGATCTATAAACTAAGAAAAAAGTTATTGTGATAGATATGGTTGAAATTAAAAATTGGTGGGATGATTTTCCTGAACTTGAACAAGATTTAGAAGAAAATATTGCATAATACTATAGAAATATCTAAATCACAATCATCTGACAGATAATTGACTTGGAATTACCTCGTGGAATGAAAGATTTTACATGGTCTGAAACTGCAAATATTGAACATATTAGATCCCATTTTAAACAACTGTCCAATCTTTATGGATTTTCATTTATGGATCCTTCTCCAATTGAATTATTATCTACTCTTGAAACAAAATCTGGCCCTGCAATTAGAGATGAAATTTATTATTTCAAGGATAAAGGGGATAGAGAAATTGCATTAAGATTTGATTTTACAATGGGCCTAACAAGATATGCTACTTCTCAAAAATCTATGAAACTCCCAGCAAAAATTTCAAGTTTTGGTGGGGTCTTTAGATATGATGAGCCTCAAAAAGGACGTTATCGCTATTTCCATCAATGGGATCTTGAAATTTATGGTAAAGCAAATTTAGAATCTGAATCTGAAATTATTGAATTAACTTCCAGACTGTTTGATTCATTATTACTTAAAAATATCACAATTGATGTTAATCACAGAAATCTTGTAGAATCTTATATTAACAAAATTTTTAATTCAACCGATTCCAAATTGGTAGGAGATATGTTACGTGCAGTTGATAAAATTGCAAAAAAATCAAAAGATGAAATTATAAAAGAATTTGAAGATAGATACCCTAAAGAAAAATTGGAAAAAATTCTAGAATTTTCACAAATTAAAGGATCGATAAAAGAAATTGAATCTATATTTGATGTATCTCAATTAGAGTCTTGGAATGAAATAAAATTATTATTTGATTCTTTAGAAAACAGAGGAGTATCTAATGTTAGAATTAATTTTGGTATAGTTAGAGGACTGGATTACTATTCTGGAATTGTCTTTGAAGTGTTTGATAAAAATTCAAAACTTGGTGCTTTAGCTGGTGGTGGAAGATATGATACATTAACTAAAGCATTCAAAAGAGATGATATTGGTGCTACTGGTGTCGCAGGTGGAGTAGAACGAATTATTTTAACAATGCAAGAGCAAAATATTATTTCAGAAATAAAACAACCTAGAGTTTCAGTTTTATACATTAATGATGATATGCAAAAAGTTGCACATTCTATTACCTCATTACTTCGATTAAATAATATTCCAACTGATATTGATTTGGCAGGAAGAAATTTAAAAAAACAAATGGATATTGCTAATACTTCTAGATATACAATCATTGTTGGTCCACAAGAGTTAGAACAAGGAAATGTAGTACTCAAAGATATGAAAACTGGAACTGAGGGAACTATTTCTTTAGAAAAATTAACTGATGATCCAAAATCTGTTTTTAGTTTAGAAATGCTCTAGTTAAATTCATTATTTCTGAACCACTTGTCAATGAACCTACCACAACACAATGATTGTTTGCTAAAATTCCTGATGAGACATATGGTACGCCACCATTTATTGAAGATTGTTCTATATTTACGCCCAACACATCTGCTATAATTTCTATATCTTTTTCTTCTGCTTCTGGATGAATTACAGCTCCTGTATTATTTGCTTTAAGTGCAACTCCTGATAAATGAGATCCTGATATCTTTTTTTGAAGTACTTCTACGCCCAACACATCTGCTATAATTTTACAATTTTCTTTTGATAATGCTGGTGAAACAATTGCTCCTTTATCATTAGCACAGATTACATTTCCAAGTGCATTAAATTTAGTATCTAAAACTCCCACTTCCAAATCTGTTTCATTTTTTAAATAATCATATTCATCTTGATATGCCGTAGTTGGTAATAGGAATCCTTTATTGTTCATAACTGACAAAGTTCCAATTAATCTAGTGTTAGCAATTGCTGTGTACATTATTTCAATATTCAAATATTCTTCAAGTTTTTTTGCTTTAGTTTCTGCAAACCCCATTGGAACTAACCCAATTGTATCATTAACACTAATGTACACACCAATGTTTGGTCCTCTATACACATCATACTTGATAATATCCATATCCAAACTTTTGATCGTTCAACGTTATGAACGTAAGGAAATTATTCCTGCCTAATTGATCGATTTTTTTCATCTTAATTTGTTAGTTCTAACTAATTCTATCTAGCTTTAAATAATAACTTTAATGAAATTTCATTATGCCTATAGCAGAAAATTTCCCTGAAGGATTAACTCCAACTGGAAAAATTACTTTAGATGATGGAAATTTTCATATTATGTGGGGTCCTGGTAAAAAAACTAACACTGATGGTTCACAAGCTGAAGTGTTTGCAGATTCTGATGTTGTAGCAGCATATGCTGCAAGAAACGAAGAACAAGTTCCTCTTGGTGTTAGTGGTACAATGGTTGCAGTAGACTGGGATTCATGTGTTGCAGACGGTGCTTGTATTGAAGCATGTCCTGTACAAGTATTCCAATGGTATAGAACTGAAAAAGATATTCCTGCAAAAGATGTTGTTGGTCAAACATTTGCAGGAACTGGTAGTGATATCAAAGATGAGCGTAAAGATCTAACTGATAAAGCAGATCCAATCCGAGAACATGATTGTATTTGGTGTATGGCATGTGTATCTGTTTGTCCACCACAAGCTATCAAAGTTGATCAATCAAATGTTGAAAAACATGAAAGTGCAGCTAAATTACTGTAAATAAATTATTTTTAGTTTAGTCTTGACTAATTTTCTCTAGCTTTAAATAATATTCTAAAATAATTCTAGCATGGTAGATCTACAAATACCTGAAGACTTTTGTCAACAAGGAGATCCTAAAGGAAAAACAAGCCACTCTGATGGTGAAAATTTCCATTATATCTGGAGTGACGGAAGAACTGATGGTGCAGCATTCTCAAACGATGATGTAAAGGCAGCCTATGAAGAAAGAGGAGAAGAACAAGTTCCTCTTGGAATTCATGGTACTACAGTTGCAGTCGATTGGGATTCATGTGTAGCAGCTGGTTCATGCATGAGTGTATGTCCAGTCCAAACATTCCAATGGTTTAGAACCGAACAAGATATTCCAGCAGCAGACTGTATGGATGCAACCTTTGAAGGTACTGGTTTAACCGAACAAGATGAAAGATTAGACTATACTGACAAATCACAACCAATCCGAGAACATGATTGTACGATTTGTATGGCATGTCAAGAAATTTGTCCTGAAGGAGCAATTCTTATCGAATCAGCTAACCAAGAATGGCACGAGAAAGCAGCCGGCACATATGTCGTAATGCCTTCAAGTGGCGGCGGACCGCACGCACACGATTAAAGAATTTTTTTCTTTTTCCTTATTTTTCAATTTTATATCAACAGATTTTAATCACTATTTTCAAACATTTTTTGCCGAGGTCGCTTAGTTCGGTAGAGCGCGGGCCTTGAGAGCCTGTGTGCGCAAGCACGCGGGGGTTCAAATCCCTCTCTCGGCGTTTATTTTTCTATTTTTGCAAGTTCTGCAAGCATTGCAGATAATTGAATTTCAGAATTGGCTCCAACTAAAATTCTATAATCATACTTTGCAATTACTTCTAAAATTTCTGATAGTTTTTCATGTTTTGATTTAAAGACTGCTGAATTGAT
>JABGZU010000117.1 GCA_018674605.1 Candidatus Nitrosopumilus sp. | reverse complement strand
TTCTGCACATCTAAATCCTGAAAAGAGCCATCTCTCATCTAGTCTAAAGAAATTTCTGTAACTTCCCCTAATTGACATTGAAGGTGTTCCAAAGGAACCTCCTCTCAAAACCTTTTGATTTGTAAACCATTTGTCATTGTACTCATCAAATCCTGATTTGAATCCTGGATATCCTGTATATTCTGATGATGTCCACTCCCACACATCTCCAATCATCTGTTGACATCCTGATGGACTGGCCCCTTCTGGATATGTGCCAATTTCTGTACACCCCCATTGATATGATTCTAACAAATTACAATTCTTTTCTGTTGGCAAACTATTACCCCAAGGAAAAATGGTCTTCTCTTGCATGGTATCACTCCAACATGCAGCTTTTTCCCACTCTGCTTCTGTTGGTAATCGTTTTCCTGCCCATTTACAATATGCATCTGCCTCATAGTAACTTACATGTTTTACTGGCTCATTTGGATTAATTTTGTGAATCCCTGCAAAATCTCTGATGTGCCATGTATCCTCAATTTTTTCCCAATACATTGGGGCATCCCATTTGTTTTTCTTTACTTTTTCCCAGCCATCTGATAACCAATACTTGTATGTGCCATACCCTCCATCTTCCATAAATTCCAAATACTGCCCATTAGTTACTGGAAACACATCTATCTTGTAATCATTTAGGTAAACTTTGTGCTCTGGAAGTTCAATGTCATAACAATATTTTTTACCATTATACCCCATTGTGTATACTCCACCATTAACTAAAACTGATTTTCTCTCTACCTCGCTTGTAGATTTTATTTTATTTTGTATAACAGGTTTGTATGCTTCTGCTAGTAAATGCTGAAAGTCATAAACCATTAATTCTTGATGTTGACATTCGTGATGAAATCCAATTGTTAGTAATTTATTTTCCTCAGCAGTTAATTCATGTGAGTTTATGAATTTCTCCACTCTTTGATTTATTGTGTTAAAGTATGCAAATATCTCATCAACTGTTGGCCTTGAAACTACTCCCCGTAATCCTTTGTCATGTGGAGTGCCAAATTGTTGATAATACGAATTAAGATATTCTGAAAATTCCTTTGAATAAAATTTATAATTTTTATCCAACTTGCTCATTATTGCTTCATAAATCCAACTCACATGACCAACATGCCATTTTGGTGGACTCATAAAATATGCCGTCTGTACTACAAAGTCGTCTTTTTCTAAATTTTTTACTAGTTGTAATGTTCTACTTCTTGTTTCTCTGAATTGTAATACTAGTGGTTTTTGTGTTAGTTCTGGATTTGTAGTCATTATCAAAAATTTATCTTTTTTTCTTATTATGTTTTGGGTGATTACTTTCTAGTGATTTTTTTAATATCCTCTGGCAAAGATTGGAATTGACACACTTTGTTCTCCACAGTAAATGCATTTTTGAGTTGTATCTTCACTGTTAAATGGTACAACTCTAATTTCTGCCCCTGTTTCTTCTTTAATTTTATCTTCACACTGTACCTTGCCACACCAAGGTGAGTTGAAAAATCCTCCTTTCTCAATTCTTGATTTAAATTCTGCATAGTCTGAAATGAATATTGTATTTTCTTTTGATTGTTTTTGTGCCTTTTCTAACATGATGCCTTGAATTTCTTCAAGCATTAAAGGAATTTTTTCAATATCTGAAAATCCAATACTTACTTTTTCACCATCATGTCTTTTTGCAATTACAACACTTTGTTTTTCAATATCTTTTGGACCAATTTCAATTCTAATTGGTACTCCCTTTAACTCCCAATCATTGAATTTGTATCCTGGTGATAATCCTTCTCTGTCATCTACATGTACTCTGATGTTTAATGATTCTAGTTTCTCTTCAATTTCATTAACTTTAGGTAGTACGATGTCTTTTCCTTCATCATTTCTGTAAATTGGAACAATTACTACTTGCATTGGTGCAACTTTTGGTGGCAATACTAATCCTTTATCGTCTCCATGAATCATGATCATTGCACCAATTAACCTCCACGAGACTCCCCATGATGTTTGCCATGCAAAATGCTCAACGTTGTCTTTATCTGCAAATTTAACTTCAAATGGTTTTGAAAAATTTTGTCCTAGAAAATGCGATGTTCCCATTTGCAGTGCTTTACCATCTGGCATTATTGATTCCATTGTGGTTGTGTATTCTGCTCCTACAAATTTTTCTTTTTCACTTTTCTTTCCAGTAGTTACAGGAATTGCTAATTTTTCTTCTACGGTATTTTTGTAAATCTCTAAAATTTTCATTACTTCTTTTTCTGCTTCTTCTTTAGTTGCATGTACTGTATGGCCTTCTTGCCATAGAAATTCTGATGTTCTTAGAAATGGTTTTGTTGCTTTAATTTCTGCTCTTAATGCTGTATTCCAAAAATTAATTTTTAGTGGTAAATCTCTCCAACTTTGAATCCATTTTGAATATAATGTATATGCTAATGTTTCTGATGTTGGCCTTAATGCTAATCTATCCCCTATCTCATTTGTACCTGAATGTGTTACCCAAAATACTTCTGGATTAAATCCTGCAAAATGTTTTTGTTCTTTTCCTAGTAGGGATTCTGGAATTAATATTGGCAAAAACCCATTTCTGATTCCATTTTTTCCAAATTTTTTATCAAATGTAGTTTTTAATGATTCCCAAATAGAATATCCATCAGGTCTTAAAACAATTAACCCCTTTACTGGAGCATAATCTGCAAGTTTTGCTTTTAGAACTACTTGTGTATACCATTCACTAAAATCATCTTTTTTTGAAACTGTAATTCCAACTTGTTTACCCAAACTGTTATTTCTTGAATTAATTTAATTAATGAGCCTTTCGTGATGCCTAGAAATTATTTTCTTATTTGATTGGGTCGCCTTTGCATAATACTTCGCCCATTACTCTACTTTGAAAGTTTGGACATATGAAACATTGAACAAATTGAATTTTGTCTTCTAATACTGGACATTCTACAAATTCTTGTTTCATTCTTTTGAGCATTTTTGGACTAACTCCTTTGAGTTTTAATTTTCCTTTAGCATCCATTAATCCTGATGATTTTAATTGTTCTTTGAGTTCATCTGGAAATTTTACTTTATCCTCTGTCATCTGAATTTTGACATCATATTTTCGTTCTAGTTCTCCCATGAATGATGTCTGTTATTCCGTGATTTATTATTAGCGGTTTTTCTATTTTATTTTTTTTAAACTTTTATACAATGAATGAATTTTCTTAATTTTTTAAAATCTATATTTCAAAAATACTATGGTTTATTTTTAAAATTTAAAGCCAAGGTAGAGCTGCCCATGTTCCAACAAATGTTAACACTGCTGCTCCTGCCATTCCTATCCACCAAAGTTTCATAAAAATTCTTTAAATTAATGATTATAAAGTGTTATTCTTAATTCTGATTCAAATTTTTCTATGTATTATGTATTTTTCACTAGATCTTACACTTTTTTTTATTTGATAATTATTTTTGAGTTTTGTTTTGATAATTAATTATGTAAAAGATTTTTAATTTTTTTCTATTTATTTCAAGATTTACCTATGTGCCTTTTTTGAAATTAATTTAAAAATTATTGGCGTACTCAATCACTGTATGATTTTTTTTATATTGATAATTTATGAATATTAATGCGATCATTTTTTTTAATTATTTTTAGTAATGTTTTATTTTTAAAATCAGATAAAATTTGAAATAATCTGGTCATTACTTTAATATAATTAGATTTTTTTTTGCAAATTAGAGATCTATTGTTAATAATTTTTGATGTTGAAGGCGTTTTGTATGATGAAGAATATCTTCCAATTTTAGCAGAAAAATTAAACAAAGAAGATGAAATT
>JABGZU010000133.1 GCA_018674605.1 Candidatus Nitrosopumilus sp. | reverse complement strand
TTTCAAAATTTAAATTCGTAATTTATAGATCAATTAATCAAAATTTATTGAATTAATTTTATAAAATTTAATTATTTTAATAGAATTTACTAAAAATTCTTAAATATTTAAATTAACTATAACAATTAATGTCGAAAGTTTTTACTTCTATCGACTAATCTGCGTAGCCCCGTAGAACGACAAAGGCAATCAAGCGTTTAGACGCTTGACCACGAGAGGAAATCTCTCAGAGTTCTGCAGTTTAGAGGGCTTACGCCTCTTTCTTCTTGATAATATCTACTGATACTGATCCCATTACATTTCCATTTGGATTAATGATGATTGAAATTTCTTTTAGTGAATTATTTGTAATATTTTTTTGACCTTCATATTTCCATGTAAAATATTTTGAAGTTTCTGATTCATGTGGTATGCCTTTAAGTTTAAAATTTTCTGAAAAATTATAATTTTGACCATTTAATTTTATTGATAAAATTTCAGGACTACTTCCATTTGGAACAAATCTAAAAAAATATGTGCCAATATCTATTGTAAATTTATCTGTGTAAATTCCATTATTATACAATTCAGGATTTGCTAGAGTTACATGAAAAATAATATCATTTTCTTTTTCTTCTGAATTAGTTGAATAATATGTGCTAAAAATTATGATAATTGTAATTATTGATACTCCGATAATTTTTTTATTCATAAACAAAATTGTAAATTCCATTATAAAAAATATTTATCATATTTTTAGTTGGTTAACTAAAGTTCACGTACTGTGAAGCAATTTTTACACTTAAAATTAAGTATTAATTTAAGAATTTAATTTATGACTGGGCTAGATTCTAAATGGTCAAAACAACCAAAACCAAGTATTAGTGATAAAATTAATGATACAATCAAGCCTAAAGGTCCATTAAAACCAAGAGTTCAAGATGGAATCAAAAAATTACAATTACAAATTAAAAAATTAGATTCAATGTTAACAAGTTTACAAGAACGTGATGCAAAATTATTTCAAAGAATTGTAAATGCAACTCAAAATCATGATACTCAAACTAGTAAAGTTTTAGGGAATGAATTAGCTGAAGTTCGTAAAGTTACAAAAATTTTGAGCAGTGCTAGAATTGCATTAGAACAAATTGAATTACGGTTATCTACTTGTAATGATCTTGGTGATACTGTAGTAGCTATGATACCTACAATGGGATTAATGAAAAATTTGAAATCCTCTCTTGGAAAAGTAATGCCTGGTGCTGAACAAGAAATTGGTCAAATGGCTGAAATGCTTGGTGGTTTTATGACTGAAAGTTTCTCAGGTGATTCCGCATTTGGATTAGATGCAACTACTAATGCTGAATCTGATAAAATTTTAAGAGAAGCATCTGCTGTTGCAGAAAGTACCACTGGTGAGATGTTTCCATCAGTTCCATCAAGTAATCAAGAAGCAACAAGCACTAAATTTTACTAATTTTTAACTTTCTAAGGAATTTCTACTTTCTTTAATTTGTTTAACTCTATTTCCTTCTTCACCGACAATTGTGTCAATACCTGATAGTTTCTCTCTTAAATTATTGATTATTGTGGCAACTTCATCAGCCTCATTTTCTACTTTGATTCTTTTATTAGCAAGTTCTTGAATTCCTCTATTTTCTTCGTCTATGTATTCACTAACTTTTTGTAATTTTTCTTTAAGATTTTTGATATCTACTGATTCTTCTTCTATGTCTTTTTCAAGAACCGTTCTCTTGTCTTTAAGATTTTTAATCATTAAACCAACATAATCGATTGCTTCTTCTAATTTTGCACGTTTTCCCATCAATTCACCAATTCCAATACTGGATTCAGTATTTGGGGTTGATTCTACTGATTCTGAGATACCTGTATTTTCTTCCATTCTTTCTTCAACCATTTCTTCTCCTTCCTCTTTTTTGAACTTATCAAACATTTTATGGTTTTCTATTGAAAATGGGAATAAAAAGTTATTATGAATCTCAAAGCTGACCTTATGAATGAATTTTAATTGCATTTTTCAATCCTATTTTCTTCTAAAATTTTGAGTCAATATTCATTTTAATCAAAATCATGGTATTTTTTTCAATGAAATGGCCGTTCCGCTTTGTGTTCCGCTATAAAGTTTCAAAATGTTCCTCATAAACTACATAGTTCTATACTATTGCATGTCAAAACAACAATACAGGTCCGAAATGGGCATAATGGGTGATATCTTAGATGTTACCGCTGACGGTGGTCGTGATGGAAT
>JABGZU010000123.1 GCA_018674605.1 Candidatus Nitrosopumilus sp. | reverse complement strand
CCTTTGGTGTTACAATTGTAATCCTAAAAGTAATGGATGCCGTTTGGCCGGGCGGAATCAGAGTCACTCCAAAAGAAGAGGAGATTGGTCTCGATTTGGCACAGCATGGCGAAAGAGCATACGTAAACGAATAGAAAAAAAATCCTTTTTTCTCTTTTTATTTTATTACCCCTTACACTATGTGTAATGGATTTTCATTAAATTATTTTAGATAATTTTGAACAAAACCAAATGAATTTACATTTGAACTTTTTATCAAATTTATGTTAATTTCTACATCTGAATTAAATTCAATTCTTGATGATCCTAATGTTATCATAGCTGATACTAGATCTTTCAAAGAATATTCTGAAGGACATATTCCAGGATCTGTTCATTTGGACTTGTTTGCATTTCATTGGATTGATACAACAAAACAAGGAATTGAAAATTTTAACAATCAAGCCAGAAAATTACTTTCATTTCTTGGTGTTACTTCTGAAAAAAAAATCATTTTTTATGATTCTATATCTGGAATGCTTGCAGCAAGAGGTGTTTGGATGTTGTTGTATTTTTCACATCAAAATGCATTCATGCTAAATGGAGGAATTACAAAATGGAAAAAAGAAACTCTCTTAGTTGAAACTAAAGCAAATAATTTCAAACCATCAGAATTTCTAGGAAAAATTAATTCTGAAATAATATCTGGATTTGAACATATTAGAGATAATTTAGATAATTTAAAAATTATTGATGCTCGTTCTATTGGTGAATATGATGGTAGTATAGTTAGAGCTGCTCAAACTGGTCACATTCCTAATTCTATTAATATTGATTGGAATCAAAATATTTCTACTGATGGTACTTTCAAAAGTGATGAAGAATTGTCTAAACTATATGATATTCCAAAAGACTCTGAAATTATTACTTATTGTCAAGGTGCATATCGAGCTGCCAATTCCTTTTTGGTTTTAAAAAAATTAGGATTCAAAAATGTAAAAATCTATTTGGGTTCTTGGGGTGAATGGGGAAATAATCTCATACTTCCTATAGAATGAATTAAAGTATGGTTTTCTAATTATTTCAAAATATGACAAGTTCCATTAAAGATGAAATTAAAAAAAAATACTCTAAGATAGTAGTTTCAGGAAATACTGATTGCTGCTGTATGCCTGGAGAATGTGATTCAGGAGACTCTTTGATAGATGTAACAAAATTGATTGGTTATAATCAAAAGGAACTTGAATTAATTCCACAAGAAGCAATTTTGGGTGTTGGTTGTGGAGCCCCAATTAATCATACTCAATTAAAAGAAGGTGAAACCGTAGTTGACTTGGGTTCTGGTGCTGGAATTGATATTTTCTTAGCTGCACAAAAAGTTCTTGATTCAGGAAAAGCAATTGGAATTGATATGACTAATGAAATGTTGCAAAAAGCTAGAGATAATGCAAAAAAAGGAAATTATCAAAATGTTGAATTTAAGAAAGGTGATATTGAAGAAAATATTCCATTAAATGATAATTCTGTTGATGCCGTGATTAGTAACTGTGTCATTAATTTAACAACAAACAAAACAAATGCATTCAAAGAAGTATTTCGAATTTTAAAAAATAATGGACGTATGGTAATATCTGATCTTATTACAGATCAAGAATTATCTATAGATCAAGTAAATTCAGAAAAATGGTGTGAATGTATTGATGGTGCACTAACAAAAGAAAATTATCTTTCATGTATTAGATCTGCTGGATTTGAAAAAATCAATATTTTAGAAGAACGGGCTTACATGGATGGTGAGAAAATTAATGGTAGAAAGATTACAAGCTTAGTAATTAAAGCAATAAAATAATTTTAAATTCTATTTCTTCTTCCAAATGAATTGATTGTAAATCAACTCAGGTCTAATTTGTTTAAATGGTTCTGCACCACCTACATACCACTTTGTAAAGAATTCATACAAGTGCAATCTGAGAGATTGAATGTATACAATTAATCCTTCAATCATCATAATTCCCAAGTTTCCTCCAATAATCATAACCATTGCAGCACCTGATTCAGAACCTCCTAGAGATGTAAATGCATTATTTACTGTCATCAGCAACGCTGCATGGACCAGTAACATAATTCCAAGTCTTGCATAACTAATTGTATGAGCTAAACTTTCTACTGTCTTTCCTAACAAAACTTCCATTATCACACTCGCCGGATCTGCTCCATCTTCAGGATGTTTCTTTGCATGCATTACACCTCCAACCATCATAATGACCATTGATGCAATTACAATAACAACTGCAATTCTTGTAATAATCCAAACTTGAGCCCAATCTCCAAGGAACATTGTAACCCAAGGAACTGCTTCAGTGTGCACTTTAGAGTACATGTTCATCACATCATATTGTGAGCCTATTGCACACATCATGATAACTACAATTCCACCATAAAGTGCAATGTTTGGAATTGCTTCAGTAAAGACTACCATTTTGTGACCTTCTTTTACTAATCTAATTACACGTAGAACCATAGCCCAAACCAAATGTACAATTCCAATGAATAATGAAACTTTCAAAATATCAATTACTTGATCAAATGTTAATTCAGCAACACTAAGAATTCCAACTATCCAACTAACTGAATGTAATGCTCCCCCTGCATCTAATAGTCCTGCTATTGGTCCCATATGATCAAGATGGAATCCAAATGCTTCTCCTGCTCCTACACCCGCTATAGCCGCTGATGCACCAGAAATTGCAATTAACATTCCCCATCTGGATAACTCTCCTTGTCCCTTAAACTTGAATAACAAACCTAATGCCATGAGTAATAATCCATGACCCATATCTGCAAACATTAGTCCATAGAAAATTGGCCACATTAGAGCAATCATTGGAGTTGGATCTGGTTCTCCTGATTTTGGAATACCTTGACTCTTTGTAATTACTTCAAATGTTTTAACAAATCTTGGGTTATCAAATAATGTTGGAATTTCTTCTTTTAATTTAGGATCTGTAATATCTTCTACAACTGACATCCATTGTTTTGTTGAATCTGTAAATTTTGATTCCATTTTTTTTGGAATAAATCCTTGGATTACTGCAAAGTTCTTTGTTCCACCAGGTTTTCTTAAAGTTTCAAGAACATCTTTTGCAACTTGTGCTTTTTCATGAATTGAAAGAATGTCTCGTCTAATTTTCTTTGTTAATCCTCCTAATTCTTTTTTAATTGAAGCTTGTTTTGATGTAAGTTCTTTAATTTTTGATTCTGCTAAAGCATATGCTTCACTAGGAATTTGAGGAAATCCTTCTGGAATTTTAAATGAATTTGAATTAAAGCTTCGAAGTATTTTGAGAACTTTTTCATAATCTACGTTATCTGAAATTACTAAAATTGCTGATTTTTCTTTATTTTCTAAATCATATTTGTAGATTGTAATGTCTTCAAGAGATCTACTAATCTCAGGATAATCTGCAGAATTTATTACAAAAAGATTTGTGAAAAAATATTTCATTAATCCAAATCCTGAAAGATCTATTTTCATTTTTTTAATTACTTCAAGTGTATCTTTGAGTGAATTGTATTCTTCAATTGATAATCTGGTATTTGCTGCTTCTTCTAATAATTTTGCAGGTTTGTCAATAATAGAAGGTGCTTCTTTACTGATCCCTTCAACCATATCTTCAATTTCATTAATTTCATAATTTTTTTTCTTGATTATTGTTCCTTTGAATAATATCTCCATTATTCCTACAGTTTGTGGAATTCCCATTCCCTTCAAAACATCATCAATTGATTGAAAAGTTTGTTGTGCTTTTAGTAAAAGATCATCGATTTCAGGCGTAACCAAGTCATTATTTGAATCAATCTTGTGATACCATTCGAATTCAGTTAATCTTGAAATTACTTTGGGTGATTCGGTTCTTGGTAGAATTACGGTTCCAAGTTTAAGATCAGCTATACCCAAGACAATTTT
This sequence comes from Candidatus Nitrosopumilus sp., assembly GCA_018674605.1. GTDB lineage: Archaea > Thermoproteota > Nitrososphaeria > Nitrososphaerales > Nitrosopumilaceae > Nitrosopumilus. The sequence goes on along the minus strand of JABGZU010000123.1, from coordinate 935 downwards.
TGCATGTTTCCATTTAGTTTAATATCTTTCTGATAGACTTTTTTCGAAAACATTCAAATGTATTATGGGTAGACGAGTTGTGTTGACAACTAATTTAGCATTAGAGGGCACAATTGATAAAATATTAAAAAATACTGAAAATGACGTTTTATCTAGCCTAAAGTCTGCACTTGATGATTCACAACAAAGTCTTGATGATTCTATTACTAAATTAGAAAGTGAATATGATAAAATTGTCTCAGATGGTAAAAAAGAGGCTGATAAAATTGAAAAACAAATTGTTGGTGGTTCTGATATTGAAGCCAGAAATAAACAACTTTTAGCCTTAGAATCATCCGTTGACAGAGTATTTACAACTGCATTAGAACAAATTTCAAATTCTGATCGTACAGGTGATTATGCAAATCTCATTAAATCATTATTAGATGAATCTACTAAAGTTTTAGGAACTTCTGAAGTAATTGTCTTTACAAACTCTAAAGATAAAGATACAGTTCAATCAACACTATCTAGTTTTCCTGGTTCTGAGTTATCTTCTGAAACTATTGATTGTCTTGGTGGTGTTAAAATTCAATCAAAAGATGGATCTATGAAATTTGATAATACTATTGATGCTAGAATTGAGCGGTTAAAGCCTTTAATTAGGAAAGAAATTGCATCAAAATTCGGAGTGAAAGAATAAGATGACAGCACAAGGTAGAATTGTATGGGTAAGCGGTCCTGCAGTTAGAGCAGACGGTATGGCCGATGCAAAAATGTATGAAACTGTAACTGTTGGTAATTCAAAATTAGTAGGTGAAGTAATTAGATTAACTGGAGATGTAGCATTTATTCAAGTTTATGAGTCAACAAGTGGATTAAAACCAGGTGAACCTGTAGTTGGAACTGGAAACCCACTTAGTGTATTATTAGGTCCAGGAATTATTGGACAACTT
>JABGZU010000132.1 GCA_018674605.1 Candidatus Nitrosopumilus sp. | reverse complement strand
TAAATTGACTACATTTACACGACGCCTACAAAAGATTGGAAGTAGTATTCTTGTTTCGCTTCCAAAAGAATGGATTGATGCAAATAATCTGAAGAAAAGCAATCAAGTTGAAATTGAAACAAATCAAAATAATCTATCAATTAGAACACAACTAAACAAGAGACCCTCAAAAGAAGTTGTAATTTCATATCCGTTATCAAAAGGTGAGGGTATTGTACCAACAATCACTGGTGCATATCTTTTAGGATTTGATATAATTAGGATTGTTGGAAAATCTTCTATTTCAATCACTGATAGAGAAAGTGTTCGTGGTTCTATGAGGAAATTAGTTGGATTAGAAATTATTGATGAGGATGCAGTAAATATTTCTGTTCAGTTTTTACTTGATGAGACATCAATAAATCCACAAAATATTTTAAAACGAATGAGTTCAATTGCACTTGGAATGTTTAATGATGTTGTATTAGCTTTAAAAAATGGAGATAAAACAAATCTTGAAGCAGTAGCAAATCGTGATGCTGAAATTAATAGACAATATTTTCTTCTTGTTAGATTAATCCGAAGTACTATAATGGATACTAGATTGGCTGGTATTTTTAATTTAGAAAATATTGATATTCTTGATTATAGAATTGCTGCAAATACGCTTGAAATTGCAGGTGATACTGTTGTAGAATTATCTAAATCCTTAATCAAATCAAATCTATCTAGCGTTGAATTAAAAAAATTATATGATTTTGCAAAAGATATGGAAGAAATACAAATTAAATCAATTGATTCTTTTATTTCTAATAATAGAATGCTTGCAATTAATGCAATTACATTACAAAAAATTAATTCTATAAAAATTTCTAAAATTCGTTCTTCTTTAGAGAGTGAGAAGCAAATTTCTCTTCCATTATTTGATCTTATCTATATGTTTGAGAAAATTCTACAATCTTGGTCTGATATTAGTGATTTAGTTAAACCAAGTTACCACTAAAGTATTATGATATTTTTTAGATACTAAAAATAATCAGAATAATTTTTTCTTTGCAGCATAAATCATTACTGCACAAATTGTTTTTGAGTCAATAATTTTTCCAGTTTTAATCATTTGAATCAATTTTTTAATGTCCATCTTTACAACCGTGATAAACTCATCATTATCTAATTTTAAATCAAATTTCTTTTTTGTTCCTGATGCTACAAAAATGTTAATTTCTTCTTTATTGTAGCCTACTGAGGGGAAATATGATACTAATTTAGTCATTTTTTTAGCCTCATAACCCGTTTCTTCAATAATTTCTCTATATGCACAATCAATTGGTTTTTCCCCTTTTTCCAAAGTACCAGCTGGAATCTCTAGAATATATCCATGTGGAAATCGATGTTGTTTTACTAACAATACTTTACCCTTTTCATCAAATGCCAGCATTGCAGCTGCACCTGGATGTTCAATAATTTCTCTTCTAACTTTTCTCTGCTCAACTTGCATATGATATGCATTTATTTCAAATAATTTACCTTTGAACAGTTTCTCTTTTTTCATATTAACTTTGAAAAGTATTATTATTTAATTTGTTTGGTATGTCAAATGTAGTTTAGATGATTTTTTAAAATCAATTATTGTTTTTTCTAACCATTTATTATAAAATAAAATTTTTTTAGGAATAAATAAATCTGCAGATTTCACATTTTTTATATTTCTAACTTTTTGTGTTAGTTCATCCATTTTGTAAATATTATTACTATACATAAATAAAACAATTTGATTTTTTGCAATAAATGGAATTTGTAAGTACGTATTGGATAATTCCTTATTCATTTTTTCTAATGTTTCCTTCAAATTACTTTCTATCCATGTCATTATTGCATATGGAATAAATTTTTTTATTTTTTTGGGATCATAACTTACAGTAAATTTAATTCCTTCATTTTTGTGTAATTTTTCAATACACCTTGTTATTGTTTTTGTTGACATTTTTGTATTCTTTGCAATTATTTCAATTTTTTGTCTTGGATCTTTTAGTAATTCTTCCAAAATTTCCAAATCTGTTTTTGTTAAATTTGTATTGAATCCTGGATTTTCTGCTTCAAAAATCGATAAAAGTTTAAAATCTTTCATTAGTTTTTTTGCAAGTTCAATTTTCTGTTCTAAATTTTCTTTTACAATAATGCTGCAAACTGTTATTCCGCCAACACATGGTGCTACAAAATGTGGTTCTCCTACTAGACTTACTTGTTCTAAAATTTCTTTCATGTTTTCTCCAGATATTACAAAATACAACACACCGTATCCTAATACTGGTGGTTCAACTTGAACGATAAATTCTTCAAGAATCTCAAGTTTTTGCATTTTACGTATTCTTGCGTTTACTGCCCCCCCAGACATTCCCAAATCAATTCCAATTTGTCTGTCTGATTCTCTACAATTGTTTAATAATTTACTTAAAATTTTAATATCAAAATTGTCCATTATATCACTTATAGTGCCTCCATAAAATACACAAATAACTAATATCATATAAAATTGTCTATAATTTAGCACTAGGAATAATATATCTTATATGTTAGACTTTTTTTATTATTTTATGGATTACCGT
>JABGZU010000131.1 GCA_018674605.1 Candidatus Nitrosopumilus sp. | reverse complement strand
GCAATAGTACAATCAGAACCATCTCTTACAGTAATCCCTTTTCCAATTTTAAATTCCTGAGATTCAGAATGTACAATAGGGGTTTTTGATCTTGCCATCCTCATGTAAAATGGACCATATTCAGATGCCATCAAATGGGTTAATTTTGAAACAGAAATAGTATCTGCAGGAATAAAAACTCGAAAATTTGGAATTACTCGCATTATTGCAATATCTTCAATTTGTTGATGAGAGCCCCCATCAGGTCCAACAGACAAACCACCATGAGATGTAACTAATTTTACATTTAGTCCTTTTTTTCCAGGGGGTGAAGGATATGCAATATTGTTTCGAATTTGATCAACAGCTCTTCCAGGTAAAAATATAGCATAAGTACTAGCAAAAGAAACTTTTCCAGATACAGCTAATCCAGCAGATACAGTAACAAGATTTGCTTCAGCTATACCAACGTTAAAAAATCTGTTAGGAAATTGTTTTCCAAATCCCGAAGTCTTTAAAGAATCAGTTGTATCAGCACCTAAAACAACAACATTAGAATTATCATGTCCAACTTGAATTAATGACTTAGAGTATTCCGAACGCATGTCAGTCATTATTAGTTCATTCAAAAATATCCTGCCTCCTGTGCAATTTTTTTAATTTCTTCTTGTTTTGTTCCAATTACATGTAATCCAATCCATTTATTGACTAAATCTAAACCACCTAGTTGATTTGCTTTATCAAGTAGTATTCGTCTTTGAGATTTTAAAACTGCATTCCTGAAATCTTTGATTGCAGATCTTACATCTTGTTGTCCAACAATAGCACCACCACCAACAAATGCACGTGCACCATCTGCAAAGACTGAACCAATATTTTCAAGATTTACACCACCATCAGCCTCAATATAGCCTGAAAAATGATGTTCATTAAGAATAGAATTTAATCGAGTCATTTTGGAATGAGTTTCTTCAAGGTATTTTTGACCAGATTTACCAGGCACTACAGACATTACAATTAATTGATCCAAGGTAGACAAAAATTTGTAAGACCATTCAGGTAATTCAGTATCAGGATTAATTGCAAATCCAACACCAACTTGGTGTTGTTTTAAAATATCATGAATTTCTCCAAAACTAGATTCGTCAGTTACTTCAGCATGAACTGTAACAATATCACTTCCAGCATCAATGTAATTTTTAATATATTTCACAGGTTCATTAATCATCAAATGAGTATCAAATGGAATGACAGTTAATGGTCTTAATTCTTTAATTTTAACATGATCAAAAGTTTTAGTCGATACAAAGTGACCATCCATCACATCAAGATGAATTAAATCAGAACGTCCAGTAACACATCTTTTAATTTCATTTTCTAAATTAGACATATCACCTGCAATTATTGAAGGTGCAATCATAAATTGAGAATCCAATTCAGAATTAATTACAGGAACTACATCAGAGTCAGGGGCTTTTCCATGCCATTGTGGATTGTCTTCCATGTGTTCTAAAGATTTTCCCTTGATAGTTCTAGAGATAATTATTGTAGGAACACCTTTAGTGGCATTAGCTTTTGTAATTGCCGCATCAATTTGTTCAATTCTATGACCATCAATTTCAAGAACATTCCAACCAAATGATCTCCATTTATCACCAGTTTTCCATCGAGATGCATCTTTCCACATTTCAGAAATGTCATCACCATCTAATTTTTCATCTAATGGCATAATTTTTTCGGTGTAAGAATCTTGTTGAATAAAATTTCTATCAAGAAAAGCAGTCAGATTATCAACTTTGTATTTTGATGCAGTCATAGCAGCCTCCCAAACTTGACCCTCATCAGACTCACCATCACCAATAATTGTATAAACATGATGATCTTTAGAATCTATTTTTGCAGCAAGTGCAATTCCAACAGAATAAGACAATCCAGTCCCCAAAGAACCTCCACAAAATTCAACACCAGGGCATTTAAGATCAGGGTGTCCCTGTAATCTACTACCAAATTTTCGTAATGTTTCAATTTCAGATTCTGGAAAATAGCCTGCAACAGCCATATTTGAAAACAAACCTGGAGCGGCATGACCTTTAGATAACACTAAACGATCTCGATCTTCCCACTGAGGATTTTGAACATCAAATTTCAAATGTTTGTTAAATAAACAACCTAAAATTTCAGCCATCGAAAAAGAACCACCAGGATGACCAGAACCTGCTGCATTAGTTGCTTTAATTACTAATTTACGAGCTCGTAGAACATTTTTTTTAATTTGATAATAATTAAGACCCATCTGGATCGTATTTCCATAAATTGAATAAAAATCTACTTCTGTAAAATTTTAATTTGATCGCAACAATATGACAATATGGAAATAAAAGAAAAAATTCCAATTGTACTTTTTGATGATCAATGTTATGTTTGTATAAAATTCGCAATAATTGTTAATTTTTTGGCAAGAAATAAAATTACAATGACAGGACATTATTCAGATTTTGGAATTAAAATTAGAAAGGAGATTTTAGATGAGTCAGCATTAGAAATGTTTTGGTTTATCGATGAGAAGAGAGCAAGTGGTGGAAGAGCAGCATTATTTCCATTAATAAAATCAATATTTTCTACAAAAACAAAGAAATCAAAGTTCATTCAAATAAGTAATATTTGTAGTAAAAACTGTAAAAGCACCAAATCAGTATTTGTAAGATCATTTTCATTGATTACAAATAGTAAAAAAATTGATTTATAGAAAATCTAAATAATGCTTTAAAAAAAGAAGTTTGTCGTGAAAGTTAAAACTGAAAAT
>JABGZU010000077.1 GCA_018674605.1 Candidatus Nitrosopumilus sp. | reverse complement strand
GGAATAATTATGGTTCAAAAAGAATTTGCAGAAAAACTTCTTGCAACATCAAAAAATAGAAGATCTATTAGCATAATTGCAACTCATGCATTTGATATTGTAAAAATATCTGATGTTGGTAAGAATAGTTTTTCACCTCCGCCTAAAGTTGATTCTATGATTTTAACGATTTCAAAAAAAACTGATATGGATAAAAAATTAATTTCTACTATCAATGAAATTTTTTCTTATAGAAGAAAAACTGTAAAAAATATTTTAAAACAATTCAATAAACAAAGCACTATGGAGAAACGTGTTGATGACCTTTCAGGAGATGAGATAGTTGATCTTGCAAAACAAATTCTTAAAAAATGATGAATATCCTCCTTCTGAGGATACCTTTTTTATTGCAAATAATATTGAAAATGAAAAAGGAAATTACGCGCTTGATGTTGGGAGTGGATCAGGATATTTGACAAAATTGCTTTTAGAAAATTTTTCTTTTGTTGTTGGTACTGATGTTAATTATCATGTATTACAACATCAAAGTTCCTACAAAACACCAAATTTAATTTGTTGTAATGGTTCAGATGCATTAAAAATAAAATTTGATTTTATTGTTTGTAATCTACCTTATCTGGCAACTGATGAAATTTTAGATGTTGCAACTGATGGTGGCGCTGAAGGATTTGAAATTCCTAAAAATATTTTTGATTCTGTTTTAAAAAATCTTAAAGAATCTGGTAAATTCATTTTTGTTACCTCTTCTTTATCCAATTATCAAAAACTCATAGATTATGCTCAAACATTGGGATTTAGAACTAGAATTATTGCAAAAAAGAAATTATTTTTTGAAGAACTAATTCTTGTAGAGGCAATAAATTAATTATTTTCTTAATCTATCTTTTGCATATGTGATAATTGCATCTGTCATTTGTGTAGTTGATGCATTTCCACCAATATCCCATGTTACTGCATTCCCTTCATTAATCACTTGTTCAGTTGCACCAAATATTGCATCCCTTACCTCTCTTTCACCCATATAATCTGCCATCCAAGCACCTGATAGGACTGTTGCAGTTGGATTTACTTTGTTTTGTCCTGTAAATTGAGGTGCACTACCGTGTGCTGCTTCAAACATTGCATAATTATCTCCAATATTTGCAGAATAAATTAATCCAATTGAACCAACTAATGCTGATGCAAGTTCAGAAATAATATCCATAAATAAATTGGTACTAACTAATACTGAACCATTAAACTGTTCAGTTGCAATTACCATTTGTTGTGCCATGTTGTCTATGTAAATTTCTGATAATTCTATTCCAGTACCTTCAACTGCTTTTTGTGTTTCATCCCAAAATATTCCATCTGTTTGTTTTAAAATATTTCTTTTTGTAATTGCAACCATTTTTTTCATATTAAATTTATTTGCCCAATCTACTGCAGAATTTACTAATCTTCTACTTCCTGGTCTTGTAATTTTTCTGATTGCTATTGCCGCATCTTCTGTAATTTTTGTTTCTACTCCTGTATACAATCCCTCAGTTGCTTCTCTAAAACATACACAATCTAATTTTCTATCTGGAGTTAATCTATCATAAGTTTTAGTTGGTCTGATATTTGCATAAAGATCAAATTTTTGTCTTAATGTTACTGCTACACTTCTTGGAGCTCCTGGAACTGGAATTGTGGTGGTTGGACCTTTAAAGCAACAATCTGATTCTTCTAAAATCTTCATTGTTGAATCTGGAATATATGATGCATCTTTTCTTCCATTTTTTTCCCATTGCTCTGAACCTACTTCACATAGAATTAACTCTGATTGAAAATTACATTCTTTTAAAACTCGTAACATTGAATCTACAACTTCAGGTCCGATACCATCTCCTCTCATTACTGCAGCTTTTTTACTCAAATCTGCAAATTTTTGAGGTGTTTATTATTTAATTCAATCTACTAGAAATTTGGAAATAATTAGACTAATCAAAGAAAATAGTGCTTTTTCTTTCAGGTAGAATCATTTAATTTCCCATATTTTGAGCCATATATCATGCCGGGGTAGCTCAGCCTGGTTAGAGTGCCAGTTCAATTGGTAAACTCTAACGGTTCTCCAACTAAGGCAATACTCATAATCTGGAGGTCGCGAGTTCGAAACTCGCCCCCGGCACACAGATTATTCTTAGAATTTTGAAATAGTTGTAGCGAATTAGAACCCGTTGTAGATTACCCAGAGCCTAAATCTTAAGAATAATATTCTTTGAATCCCTTATCTGTTGGAATCAATTCAGTTTTCATTCCAAACATTCCTTGTTTTTGTTGGGTTTTCATTAAACCATTTTTTTCCAAGTCTTCTAAAATAGAATCAAGTTCTGTATTGGTTAACCCTGTATTTTTTTGAATATTTTCAAATGAATTTACGCCTCTATGTAATTCACCTAAAACAAGCATGTTTTTAGTTTGAGGTTTAGAAGATGTCTTTGAAGGTTCTTGATGAAATTCAGTTGGATTTGATTCAAATTGTTTATCTGATTGATCCTGATATCGATTAAAATCTGTTCCAAATTGATTATCCTGTATATTTTGAGGAGTAATATTCTGTAATTTTTTTCTCTTCAAAATACGTGGAATAATTCGAGCTAGTGGAACCATTAAGAAAATTATTAAATAAATCCATGAAAAATCAGCTTCCATTGTATCTTGTATGTGTAGATAGGATAAATCTGTTGAGTTGAGTTTTAATATTTTTGAATTATTTGTGGTGGGTATAATAGTGGGCGATATGTATAATGTTTGTTGTCAAAGTATCAATCACCTGGAGTAAATGTAAATCCAAGTGCAATTAAACTAGTTCTTGGAGCCATTATCGTTCTTATCATAATAGGGGTAGTAGCTTCTTCATCTGTAAAAATAGTAGAATCTGGTAATAGAGGTGTACTAACACATTGGAGTGCAGTAGATATTACACAATCTGCACTTGATGAAGGTATACATTTTGTTATCCCATTTCAAGATGAAGTTGTCAATATTGAAGTTCGTACATTAAAGTATGATAAAGACACTAGAAGTGCTTCAAAAGATCTTCAAACAGTACAAACAACGATTACTGTAAACTATCATCCAAATCCATCACAAGTTAACAGACTATACCAAGAAATTGGTCTAGATTATGAAAATAGAGTTATTCAACCTGCAATAGAGGAGACAGTAAAACAAGTAACTGCAAATTATAATGCTGAAGAATTAATCACAAAAAGACCTCTAGTTAAATCCGATATTGAAAATGCAATTAGAGATAGATTACATGAATTTTATATTGAGACGGACGTAATTTCAATTACTGATTTTGAATTTTCACAATTATTTACTAATGCCATTGAATCTAAAGTAGAAGCAGAACAAAAAGCCCAAAAAGCAGAAAATGATCTAATTAGAATCGAAGTAGAGGCAAGACAACTAGAAGCTCAAGCCGTGGGTACTGCTGCTGCAAATATTGCAGAAGCACAAGGTGAAGCCGAAGCAATCTCAATTATCAATAATGCATTATCCTCAAACCCATTTTATCTAGAATGGTTAAAGACACAAGCCTGGGATGGTAGACTTCCACTTGTTGTAGGAGAGGGTGGAACACCATTTATTTCAATTCCAACTCAACCATAAGTAATTAAATAAAATAATTATTTTTCTTTGTTTTTAGAATCATCTCTTATTGCGTCATACATTGTAAGAAATTGTTCAGGTTCATTTTGTCTATAATTTTTTTCAAGTTTTTGAATTTCTTGATGAGATAATGATTCTCCTTTATTGTCATAATATTCTTTAATTATTTGAAAAGGTGTTTTTTTAATATTATATTTTTCAAGTGTTTGAGAAATAGAGCGTTTAGCCAATAAATCCTGAAGTAGTAATTTGTAAACAAGATAGGAAGAAACGGCAACTAAAACAACAATTAGAATGGGTATTATGATAACAGCTACCATATCATTTCAAGTATAATTTCTATATTTCATTGTTATTATTTTTCAATAATAAGAAATTTGAGTTAAAAATAGATCAAGTTAATGTTAAATGTAGTATTTCTAAATTTGAAACAATTTGGGAGAATTTCAAGAATTTACTGAGGCGTTATTTGGACAATTATCTGTAGAAATTGATGAAGAGAAAGAAATTATCAAGTTAGCAAGTAGAGCTAAAGACGATATTAACAGAAAAGTAGAATTCAAAAACTTGGAAGATATTGCAACAAGTGTTCTTTCTGATTACAAAAATAAAGTTGAGGAATTTTTAGGAGTAAAAATTCCTGAAGATATTAAATTAGAATTTCCAGAATTAACTGAATTAAAAAGATTGAAAGGAAAAAAAGTATTTGCAGATAAAGAATCAAAAGAATTTGTAACTGAATTGTTTAACGCAGTTGCAAAAGAAGATAAGACAAAAATTGCAGAATTGATGCAAGAAGATACTGCAAAATATCTAGTATATTCAACATATGCAATTCAATATATTTCTAAAATTACGACAACATATGGGGATTATTTAGATTCAGTAATTTATTTAAATAAATTTATTCTATCACGATACCCTGAAATAATTCTTCATAAACAAGGTGAACCATATGAATTAAAATTTGATAATGTAAATTCAGGATACATAGGAGCTGTAAAAATGACTGTTCTTGAAGAATTGATTCATGCAGCACAAGAAAATTTACAAAAAATAAATAAAAATGCAGCAATTGAAGTAAACAAAATAAATGAAGAATTAGCAAGTATCATTTTATCATTAGATACTAAAACAGTTAACAGTCTTTCAGAATATTGTCAATTACAAGCAGTACCTGATGATTTTCCATTTGCAAAAAAAGCAAATCTATTTTTCTTTTTGAATCCAGATCATTTTCTAATTGAACAGATAGGTCCAGATGTCATGACATTTACTCATGTAGAAATGGATCCAAAAATTGAAGAAGCAATTCCACAACTTTTAGATATTTACAAAAAATGGTTAGTTCCAATACAACAACATCATGCTGCATTTACTGCAATGGAAGGGATGGCAGCTTTTGCTATTGAAAATATCTTAAAAGATGATCATGATTTTCAAAATTATCTTACTACCTTTATGGGGACTGACTTTTCAGCATACCAAGTACGAAAAAGTATGGGTAAAGATTTCACTAAAACAGTATATGAAAAATTAGGTACAAGTACGTTTAAAAAAATGATTGAAATTCCTCCAAATACAAAAGAATTGAAAGATCCTCAACTATATCTAAAAAAACTGAGTTAGTAATAATTGAGTGAAAAATTTGATCCACTAGTGGCAGAATGGGTATCGTTTGTAAGAAATCCAAATTTTAACTTAATTGAAAAATGCCTCAAATTTGCACAACTTATTGAATATCCTGATTTACAAGTTGAAAATTATATTAAAAAAATAAATCAAATTGGGATGTCTTTAAAAGAATCAATTAGTGATGTAAAAAATCCTACATATTTAATTTCAATGTTAAATGAACATCTCTTTGAAAATTTAGGTTTTAGTGGGGATGATGATGATTACTATAATCCAAAAAATAATTTTCTTAATGAAGTAATAGATAAAAAATCAGGTCTTCCAATTACCATCTCTATTCTTTATGTGGAAATTGCAAAATTCATAGGACTGGATCTTAAAATTGTTGGATTCCCAAGTCACATATTAGTAAAATATAATGAAGAAATGATTTTAGATCCATATTATGATGGACGTCTATTGGATATTGATGATCTTCAAGAAATTTTAGATGCAAATTTTGGTGGAGAATTAGAATTTAAACCAGAATTTTTAGATGAAGTCCAATCTGAACAGATTCTCATAAGATTGGTTCGTAATTTAAAAAATTCATACATACAATCATTTGTGTACGAAAAAGCATTACGTTGTGTAAACATGGCATTAGCAATTGAATCAAATTCACCAGAAGACATTAGAGATAAAGGGATTTTGGAACAAAGATTGTTAAATTCTGAAAAAGCATTAGAATACTTGAATAAATATTTAGAAATAAATCCAAATGCAGAAGATGTAGATTTTATTTTAGAATTGATTAGAAGTATTAAGACAAAAAATTAATCAATTATAGAATCTATATCTTTTCCTTGTTTGATTAAAGATATTTCATGACGAGCAATTTTATTTCTAAATGCACTTTTCACAATATCTAATTCACTACGAAGTAATGCAATTTCATCTTCCAATTTTGCAACTCGCTCATAAATGGTTTCAGCTTCTGAACTCATAATTACTTGTAAATAGAAAATTGTCTTAAAAAGTTATGGGTAGTTTATGTTATTAGTCTGAACGTGATGTTTAAACTATAATTCAAATTCCTGGCGACATTTTTCACATTTTGCTCTTTCTTGACCCGGTGAGCCTAAAAGGAATATTTTTCCAATTGTTTCACATAATGGGCACATTCCAGTAGTTGCATTTTTTGGACCTGTACGAATAATTTTTTGACTTTTTCTACGTCCCATGAACAAACTCTCCAAATCGGTCTATTAAGTTTTAATGGCGCGGGGAGAGGGATTCGAACCCACGAGTTCTTGCGAACATGAAATTAGCAATCTCACGCCCTACCGGGCTAGGCGACCCCCGCATAGTAATG
>JABGZU010000102.1 GCA_018674605.1 Candidatus Nitrosopumilus sp. | reverse complement strand
CCCGATCTAATTCAAATTGGAAAAAAGAAATAGAGTATTAATATTTGTAAAATCAATCACAAGTATTGTCAGAATTTTCAATTAAGGAAGAAAAAATATTATCAGATCATTTTTCAAATACTAAAGACAATGTATTTGCAATAATTACACCACAACAAGTTGACAGAGGAGCTTTGATGTCAAGGTATAGTAGAACTGATAAAAGTATGAGAAGAATTTTTCTAGATGAATTTTTAAAAAATAAGAATAGAGGTGAAGAATTTTACAATAGAGTTCTATTAGAATATGGAGATGATTCTGTTGCAGAGTTAGGTGAAGCACAAATTGCAATAGAAGGACTATCAAATATTGCAGTAAAAAAAATTGAAGATAGAAGAATCGGGTTATCATATCTAGAAAAATCATCACGTTATGTTACATGGAACAAAAAAGAAAATGGAAAATATAGATTTTATAGAGATGAAAAAATTATGAATTCAAAATTTGCAAATATGTATGAAGATAGTTGTAATTTATCTTTTGAAATATATTCAAAAAATATTGAACCAATGGTAAATTACATAAGAGAAAAATATCCTATTGAAAAATATAGTTTTAAAGATTCAATAGATAAAAAAGAAAAATTATTTACAAAACTAAAAAATGAAAAAGACATAAAATCAGCAAATATGATTTACAAAAGTTCAACTAAAGCAAAGGCATTAGATATTTTGAGAGGTTTACTACCAGCATCAACTTTAACCAATGTAGGCATTACAGGAAATGGAAGAGCATTTGAATATCTTTTAACAGTTTTAGGCTCATCAGAATTAGATGAAGAGCAGAAATTAGCATCAAAAATTAAAAAAGAATTAGATTCTACGATTAAATCATTTGTAAGAAGAGCCGATGACAAGTATGGAAAAGCATTTCAAAAATATCTAAGAGATGTAAAAAATAAATCAAGATCAATTACACTAAAAGAAATTAATCCCAATCCAACAACAGGAACAATTACAAAATTAACAGAATATGAATCAGAAAAAAAGGCATTAGATAAAATCATCACATCAATAATGTATGAACAATCTCCAAGTACATCATACCAAAACATAATGCAACAAGTTAAAAAAATATCAAAAGAGAAAAAGATCAAAATCATAAATGAATTTATAAAAATAAGAACAAACAAAAGACACAAACCATCACGTGCATTTGAAAATGTTTACTATACATTTGATTTATGTAATAATTTTGGAATGTTTAGAGATTTTCACAGACACAGAGCACTTACACTTCAAAGACAATTACTAACAACAGATCATGGATTTGTATTACCTAATGAAATTAAAACTCTAGGACTTGAAAAAGATTTCAAAGAATGTATGAAAAATACAAAAGACACTTTTGGAAAAATTAGAAAAAAATATCCAGAACAAAGTCAATACGTTGTAAATTTTGCATATAATTATCCCTATTTTATGAAATTAAATTTAAGAGAAGCATGTCATTTAATTGAATTAAGAACAATACCTCAAGGACACATAGACTATAGACGAGTGGCACAACAAATGTACAAACAGATCAACAAGGTACATCCAAACTTAAGTCAGATTATGAAATTTGTAGATCTAAAAGAATATGATCTAGAAAGATTTGAATCAGAAAAAAGAACAGAAGAAAAAAGAAAAAAGATGAATAAATAGAAGAATATTCTAATACCAAAATAAATCAAGATTAATCATGGCAGATAAAATTATTAAAAATCCAGAAGAATGGAAAGAAAAGTTAACACCAGATCAATATGAAATTTGTATTAATCATGGAACAGAACCACCATTTTCAGGAAAATATAATGACAGTAAACTAGATGGCTCATTCAAATGTGTATGTTGTGGAGAAGAGTTATTCTCATCAAATGCAAAATTTGATTCAGGTTCAGGCTGGCCAAGTTTTTGGAAACCAATAGATGAAGAAAGTATAGAATACATATCAGATACAGAGTATGGAATGGTTCGTACTGAAGTTAATTGTAAAAAGTGTGGCTCACATTTAGGACATGTGTTTGATGATGGTCCAAAACCTACAAATCAAAGATATTGTATAAATTCAATTTCATTAAAACATGAAAAAGACCAATGACTAGAACAATAATCATAAAAAATCAGGTTAATGAGTCATTGAAATTCTATTGAAAAATTATTAATAAAACACAATTAACGATAAGGAATCAAAGGGAAATAAAATGAATAATAAAGATGTTAAAAAAAAGAGGTTAACAGCATGAGAATAATACTATGTGGTTTTGGAGTTGTTGCTCAAAGTTTGGTAAAATTATTTGATTCAAGATCAGAGGATCTTTATGCAAAATACGGGTTAAAACCAAGAGTGGTAGGTGTTTTTGATAGTAAGGGGAGTGCAGTAGATGTATCAGGATTATCATTAAGTAAACTTGTAGAAACAAAAAAGAAATTTGGTACTGTGAAAAATTATGCAAATACAAAAAATTCAATGTCAGGAATTGAAATGTTAAAAAATGTGGAAGCAGATGTTTTAATTGAAACAACTGCAAGTAACTACAAAGATGCAGAACCTGGAATGACTCACATTACCACTGCAATGAAAAAAGGAATGCACGTAATATCAGTAAATAAAGGACCTTTGGCATTAGCATTTCCATCACTAATGGAACTTGCCACATATAATCAAGTGATGTTTAAATTTAGTGGAACAGTAGGTGGTGGCACACCAATTTTAGATTATGCCAAAAACAGTCTAAGAGGAGAAAGAATTACATCATTTGCAGGAATTCTAAATGGTACAACAAATTATATTTTAACAAACATGTCTACAGGATTATCATTTGAAAGTGCACTAAAAGATGCACAAGATAAAGGATACGTAGAAGCAGATGAATCATTAGATTTAGATGGTCTTGATGCAGCTGCAAAACTCGTAATTCTTGCAAATTGGATCATGGGAATGAAAGTAACATTACCAGATATTGATTGTACAGGAATAAGAAAAGTAACAATTGAAGATATTAAAAAAGCTGAAAAAAATAATTCTGTATTAAAATTAATTGCATCTTGTGATAACAAATTAGTAGTTAGTCCAAAAGAAATACACAAAGATGATCCACTAGGAGTGAATGGAACATTAAATGCAATTGCATTTACATCAGAACATTCAGGAACTCAAACTATAATCGGTAAAGGTGCAGGAGGAACAGAAACTGCAAGTTCTATCTTAAGAGATCTATTAGATATTAGACAAGAGATTGCAAAAAATTGAAGTCAAATTTAATTTCAAAGAGTGAAACAACTTCTTTATTAAAAAAAATTTCAGAAGAATGGGAAATGGAATTTCCAAAGATGAAAAATGTCAAAGTGCATCAAATTTTGGATGATGCTCAAATTATTACAGGAGAGGGAATAAAAATATTAAAAATAAATGAAGATTATTTACCATTTTTATCAGAAACAGAAATTTTAAAAAAATTTCCCAGCGTAGAAGTAGACATGGGTGCCGTGAAATTCATGTGTAAAGGTGCAAACTTGATGAGACCAGGAATAAAAAAATTTACAGAGTTTGAAAAAGGGAAACTGGTATGTATTGTTGAAGAGACACATCACAAATTTTTAGCGATTGGAAGAGCAATGGTATCAAGTGTAGAACTGGAAAGTATGGAAAAAGGGGAAATTATACAAAATATGCATTACATTTCAGATAGATTTTGGGAAACTGGTAAAACAATCTACGATTAACTATTAAATTTAATAGAATGATTATAGGTTTTTAAAAATTATTTAATATTTTCAGTAAATTCTTCAGTGCCATCTTTAGTGATTATAAGCACATCCAAACCATCACCACTTGCAGAGTCTCTTAAAGCTGCTGAACGAATTGCATGTTTTGCTAAAGTAACAGCTTCATCCTTACTCATATTTGGTTTGAACTGAGGATCTAAAACACCCAATGCCATTTCAGCACCAGTACCAACTGCAGCATATTCATCAGGAAGTACTGAACCCAAAGGATCAAGGGTATACATTACTGGTTTATCAACAACGCCACCAACAATTACTTGTGTAAGTAATGGAAAGTATCTTCGCTCATACATCATATTTGACATCATTTTAGCCACAGTGTTAGGAGGAACGTCTCTTTTGATATCCATTTTTCGGATTTTTGCAAGAGCAGAAATTTGTAAAGTTAAAATTTGCATATCAGCGACAAGTCCAGCACAAGTTGCACCAACTTTATCAGTAATTGAGAAAGTTTTCTTTGTAGATTTACTTACAAGAAAATTTCCAAAAGCGATTCTTTTTTCACTAGCAAAAACTACACCACCATCAAAAGTAATTCCAACAGCAGTTGCTCCTGGCATATACATAGACATATTTCAAATATTTTTGTCACATAATAAAGGGCTTTCTACATTACAGGTGAAATTTGTGACTAAAATTGAAAAATAATAGATCAGTAAAATTATGAAATAATATCAAATTAGCACATATAGAATAAAGCAATTCTTTTTTATGTATAGAAAGAAAAAATGGATTATTGCCTACCAGTGAAATTAAAGAAAAGATCCTAAATGATATTGTTTTTTTGGGTTTAAGATCAACGTTAGGTATTATTTTCATTATTCATGGAATTGCAAAATTCAATCCAGGGTTTAGTAATTTTCTAACAAGTATTGGAATTCCAATAGAAATGCAAATTCCAATTGCATTAGCAGAACTAATTCCAGGGATTTTCTTAATTTTAGGAATATTTAGTAGATTGTCAGCAGTTATAATTACAATTATCATGTTAGGAGCAATTTTCATAGTTAAAGGAGCCCAAAGCATGACAGGAGATAAAGGAATAGAATTTGACTTAATTTTGTTAGCAGTATCTTTAGTTGTTATGATAATAGGTCCAGGAAGAATAGCATTGGTACAAATAATTAAAAAAATTCCCAGATATCTTCACTAATTTTTTCCAAAATTTTGCATAATCAAACACATACACTTTGTAGTTTTCTTTAACAAATCAACTCGGGCAAATTCATTTGGAGAATGAATTCTTGAAAACATGTATGTGCTACCTATAGAAATACAAGGGGATTTTAAAATATCAACAAATGGATACATAGGGCCAGTTCCAGCATTGGAAACATTCAAGATAGACGTACCAAATATTTTATCAGATGCATCCTTTACTTGAGATACAAATGGGTGAGAAGAGTCAGTTCTAGCTGCAGCCTCGCCATGAAAAATTTTAATTTTTACATCACCAAATCCACATAATTTTAAATGTTTTTTCAAACGAAGAATTTGTTTTTTTGGTTCCATTTTAGGAATTAATCTAAAATCGATTTTTACTAAT
>JABGZU010000129.1 GCA_018674605.1 Candidatus Nitrosopumilus sp. | reverse complement strand
TCATGCATCCTATCTAAGAAGAATTGTTGAAGAAAGAGGGGCTGAAAATATTTTACATGTTGGTGCCAGAGCATTTGTCCAAGAAGAACTTGAATTTCTTACTGAAAATAAAATTAAAACAGTTTCTGATAGGGAAGTTAGAGATGGCAAAGGTCCCCAATTAGTTAAGGATCATATATCTACTTTTGACACTGTGTACTCTAGTTTTGACCTTGATGTTTTAGACCCTGCATATGCTCCAGGTGTTGGAAACCCTGAAGCTGTAGGAATAACATCCAGGGAATTATTTGATATGATTCATTCTTTTGAAGAAACAAAAGTTACTGGAATAGATATTGTGGAATTAAACCCATACCATGATAATGGTGCAACTGCATCATTGGCTGCAAAAATCATCTCTACTATGATTGCAATGAATTTATCTCAAAAATAATATTTTCTTTACAAAATGCCTATTTGAGATCCTGTTGCCTATTAGGCGCCTATTATCTGCCTAATTTTTGCCTAATTGCAATACCATTTGCCTATTAGGCGCCTATTTTTTGTCTATTTCAGATGTCAGTTGCCTATTACCTGTTTGTCTTTTTCTTTTTTTACACAAATCATGTTATTGCTGACAGTAACTCTAGTTAGATCTTAGGCATTCTCGTATTATTTTGTAATTAGTTACCTTAACTAAATCCAATTCATGAAATTCTGTTATGAGTAAAGATGGATTCAACAAAGATGGATATCACAAAGCAACTGGAACAAAATTCAACAAACTAGGATATGACAAAGATGGATTCAGTAGAAATGGATATGATGAAAATGGATATGATAAAGATGGCATTCACATAGCAACTGGTACTTTGGTTAATACTTCTGGATTAAACAAAGATGGAAATTATGAAGAAACTGGCACAGCATTCAACGAAGATGGATATCACAAAGCAACTGACACAAAATTCAATGAAGAAGGATTTGACAAAGATGGTTTTAATAAAAATGGGTATTATGCAGATGGATTCAACAAAAATGGATATGATAGAAACGGATATGACAAAGATGGCATTCACATAGCAACTGGTACTTTGGTTAATGCTGCTGGATTAAACAAAGAAGGAAATTATGAAGCAACTGGAACAACATTCAATGAAGATGGATTCAACAAAGATGGTTTTGATAAACTAGGATATGACAAAGATGGATTCAACAAATATGGATATGATAAAAATAATTTTGATAAAGATGGTACTCACTTCGTAACTCATACTTTGTTTAACACTGCTGGATTCAACAAAGATGGTTTCAAAAAAGATGGTTTTGATAAACTAGGAAAGAATAAACAAAAATTGATGAGTAATAAAGACTAATCCAAAAAATAATTTCTAAAACTTCTTGCTTAATTTGGTCGTTAGACTGTATGTGGCTACACCATTTTCTTTATTAGATGGTATTTTGGGTGTACTTTGTGTTAAATAATTTACGAGAGACTCTTCGTCCTGCACTTGAAAAGGTAGGTAAAGGATTTGCTTCAACTGGATTATCTCCAAACTTTTGGACCGTTGTAGGTCTTATCATTGCATTATCTTCTGCTGTTGTTTATGGTATGGGTATTGAATTTGGATTAATTATTGGCGGTATCTTGTTACTTGTTTCAGGATTCTTTGATATGGTTGATGGTCAGGTGGCACGAGTAACTGGTAAGACTTCAAAAAAAGGTGAATATCTTGATTCAATGTTTGATAAAATTTCTGAAGTTGCAATATTTTTAGGAATTTTAGTTGGTGGATATGCCGAACCTTATCTTGTATTGCTTGCAATCACTCTATCTTTACTAGTTAGTTATGCTCGAGCAAAATCTGATTTAATTAACATAAAACTTCAGGGAATTGGAATTGGTGAAAGAGCTGAACGACTTTTGGTAATTGCCATAATTGGAATTATAGGTTTTATGGATTATGCTGTTGTCATTGTAGTGATAATTGCTGGAATTACACTAGTACAAAGAATGATCTTTACTACAAAAAATATTAAAGAATAATACTAAAGAATAATAATTTTAGAAAATAATACTATCGAAGTTTACCGCGTTTTCTTCTACTATCTTCGGATCTAACTTTAATAATTTTGAAATGAACTGCACATGAAATACAATAATGTTTCAAAACAGTTGGTGATGCAATGTATGCTCCTTGTGCACGTAATTCTTTTGCTAATGTATGTTCTACTAGATTTAATTTAGAAGTAACTTTCTTTGCTTTGTCTTTTGGAACTGTTTGACCACAGTTTGTACATTGTACTGTACCTGATGACCCTTTACCTCCTTTTGTACGACCTCTACTTGCACGTTTAAGTGGCATAAAATTGAGCATTTTTGCCTACTTATATTCTTGCGGGTAATTTAAAAAAATCAGCAAACCCATGCCTAAATAATCTAAAAAATTATTTTATCTTTTAATGTTAGTTTTTTTAAATATTTTTAATTGGTTTTGAAAGGATTATGTCGTATTTGTTTTAGATCTGGTGTACCGTTACTTATTTTGAAAGGTGATGTAATGTGTTCTGAATGTATGGAAAATAATAATGCAAAAAACTAAATCCCATAAAATAGAAAATTAAAGAAATGAAGTTAGCTATATTTTCCCATTGTGCCCTAGATACAATTTTTCTTGAAGGTAGTAACTATGAACAAATTGGAGGGGCTGCCTCATATTGTGGCATTATGGCTCGTGAACTCAAATTTGATGTAGATCTTTTTACAAAATTTGGACCTGATTTTCCAAAACAGTATCTCACTGAACATAAAATTAATTTAATTAATTCTGAATCTGTACAAAATACTACAAAATTTGCAATTTCCATATCTGGCTCTGAACGAACTTTAAAACTTGAACATGAATGTGATCCAATAGATTATTCTGATGTGGATGCTAATGGTCATATTGTAAGCCCTATTTATCATGAAATTTCTAATGATGTTTTAAAAAAAATTAAAGATAATTCTAATTTTTTATTTATTGATCCTCAGGGATTTTTACGTCAAAAGGATTCTGATAATAATATTATTTTACAAAAATCTAATCTTGATTTATCTGGTGTAAATGCTATTAAGATTAATCCTGAAGAAGGTAAAAATATTGTTGATGGTTCAAATGATGAAATGATGTTGGCGTTACAAAAAAAAGGAATTGAATATGTATTATTGACTAATAAAACTGATGTTTCTTTATTGGTAAAAAATAGAATTTATTCTCTTAAATTACCTAACAAAAATATTCATGACACTACTGGAATTGGGGATATTTTTTGTTCTACATTTACTTGCACAATGTTAAAAGAAAAAGATTTTTTGTGGGCATTATGTTTTGCAGCTGGTTCTGCCCAAGCTGCACTTGAATCTAACAATGTTGGTTTACAAAAAATTCCTAAAAAAGGAATGGTTGAAAATAATGCTTCTTATTTTTATAATTTGGTAGATTTTAGAGATTTATGATGAATAATTCTTTTATTCTCCTTTTAGGAATTAATCGTCAATGCAAATAGGAATTTATGGCTCTGGACCATATGAAGATGCTTCAAAAATCATCAAAAAAATTTTGACAGATTCTGGTATTGACTCATTTAACATTACAAAATCTAAAAACAAACATGCTGATTGTATTATTGTCTTAGGTGGTGATAAAGGAGTTAGAAATTATTTTCACAGAACTTTTGATTCATCATTACCTGTATTGGGAATTAGTGAGGGAGAAACCAGTGGATTTTTGGCTCAAATTGAACTCAGAGAATTTTCATCTTTTGTTGGTATATTGAAAAAACAAAATTTTACTGTAGAGGAAGTTCCTCGATTAGGTGTAAAAATAGATGGAAAGAATGTTTATCCTATCTTAAATGATGTTGCAGTATTTTCATCAAAAAGTGCAATGCTTATGGAACACACATTGCGTGTTAATGGGGATGAAGTTTGGCACGATAATGGGGATGGAATTATCGTATCTACTCCAATTGGTTCATCTGCATATTCTATGTCTGTTGGCGGTCCTATGCTGTTTCAAGATTCTGCCGTATTTGAAATAATTTCTGTAAACTCTCTTGATATCACAAGACGACCCATCATCATATCTAATAGTAGTTTTATTGAAATTGATGATATTTCTGCAAGATTACATTGTGAAGTTGTACTGGATGGACTGGACAGATACAAGGTGAAAAAAACTGTTGAATGCTCCAAATTTAATCCCCCTGCAAAAATTATTCGTCTTAAGAAAGATACAACTGGAATTTCTGCTCTTGCTAAAAAAGTTCATCTTGCAGAAGATCTACTTAGTATGCCTCCAAGCTCAAAATTATTATTGAAAACTTTGGAATATGAGGGGACATTAAGTCAAAAAGATTTAGCAAATAAAACATTACTTCCTGATCGAACTGTCCGATTAGCATTAAGCCATTTGTTAAAAAAAGGATATGTTAAAAAGAAAATATCTCTTCGAGATGCTAGACAAAAAATTTATGAAATTTCTAAAATTGAATAATTGTTAAAATATTTTTAGATTATTTTTCAGATGTTGCCTTGATGAATGCCGAAAATGCTTTTTCTGGAAATCCTGGTCTGCTGTTAAATTCTGGATGAAATTGAACACCTAGATAGAATTTATGAGATGGGATTTCGAGCATCTCCATTCTCTTTCCATCATCACTATTTGCTGAAAATATCAAACCATTTTTCTCAAATTCTGGAATGTATTGCTTGTTAATTTCATATCTGTGCCTGTGACGCTTACTTATTACATTTGAATTGTAGATTTTTTGTGCATTTGTTCCATCTTTAATTTGTACATCATTTGCACCTAATCTGAGTGAACCTCCCATATCTGAAACATCTTTTTGTTCTGGAAGTAAATCTACAATTGGATTTTGTGTATCTGGTTTAATTTCTGTAGAATTACTATCTTCTAATTTTAACACATTTCGTCCAAATGCAATTGCTGCTAGTTGAAATCCAAAACATATTCCAAGATATGGTATATTATTTTCACGTGCATAGTTTGCTGTATTTATTATTCCTTCAGAACCCCGTGTTCCAAATCCTCCTGGAACTAATATTCCATCATAATTTGATAAAATAGAATAATCTTCAATAGATTCTGAATCAATTAATCCAATATCTACTGATTTGCCAATTTCTGCTCCTGCATGTTTTAACGCATGATTCACACTGACATAACTATCAGCTAATGTAACATATTTTCCAACCATTGCAATTTTTATTTTTTGGTCTTCATGATTTACCATTTTTTGTGATATTTCATTCCATTTGTCCCAGTTAGCTGATGCATTGAGCATTCCTACTTTGTTAAACTTTGTAAATATTGAATCCATAATTCCTTGGTCGTATAACATTTGAGGAACTTCAAAAATAGATTTTGCATCATGACATGATAATACATCACTTGCAGTTACATTTGTAAACATTGCAATCTTTTGTTTTGTTTTTTCTTGTAATGGCAATGAACATCTTACCGCTAAAAAGTCCGGCTGAATACCGATTCTTCTTAATTCTTGTGCACTGTGTTGTGTTGGTTTTGTTTTTTGTTCTCCTACAACATCAAGGGATGGTGCCAAAGTTACATGAACAAATATTACTCCCTGTGGACCCTCTTCCACTTTCATTTGTCTTAATGCTTCAAGAAATGGTAATGATTCGATATCCCCTACTGTCCCTCCACACTCTACTATCAAAAAGTCTAATTCTTCGTCTTTGGCAATTTTTCTGATTCTGTTTTTAATCTCATCTGTAATGTGTGGAATTATTTGAACACATGCTCCTAGATACTCTCCTTTTCTTTCTGCATTAATTACTGATGAATATACTTGTGCTGTGGTAATATTGTGACTTTTTGGAATGTCTTGATTTAGGAATCTCTCATAATTCCCAATATCCATATCACATTCTCCTCCATCATCAGTCACAAATACTTCTCCGTGAGCTACTGGATTCATTGTACCTGCATCATAATTCAGATATGGATCTATTTTGATACATGATACTTTTTGATCAGATAATTGTAATAATTTTGCAATCGAGGAAGTTGTAACACCTTTTCCAAGGCCAGACATCACCCCTCCTGTGACAAAAATGAACTTTGTCTGCACATTGATGAATTGGATATCTAGTTTTTGTATGTTTTGACTATGTTATTTATTCTAAATTATTCTAACATATTGTTTGTTTTTTTAGACTTTTTGTAAATGATGTGATCTTGGATTCTAACTGTGTTGGTTTTGTTTTCTCAATTAATTTTAGATATGCACTTCCTACAATTACTGCATCCGCTCCTGCATTGACGTATTTTTTCACATCTTCAGGAGTAGATACTCCAAAACCTATGCCTACTGGAATTTTTCCTTTAGTTTGTTTTTTCACATTTTTGATTGCCTTTAATGTATAATTTTTGATACTTGTTTTTACACCTGTAGTTCCAAACACTGCAACAAGATACAAAAAACCTGTTGATGTTTTTGCAATTTTTTCTATTCTGGTTTTACTTGTATTTGGAGATATCAAAAATATTGTATCTGCTTTATTTTCTGCAGATTTAGTGTATTCTTTTGATTCTTCAATTGACATGTCTGGTAGAATAAATCCATCTATTCCTGCACTTTTTGCTTCTGAGATAAATTTCTCATATCCTCTATGGTACAAGATATTTGTATATGTCATTAACACTAATGGAATATCTGTTTCTTTTCTAATTTTTTTTACAAGATTGAAAAATTTTGAAATATTGGTTCCTTTTTCAAGTGAAACTGTACTTGCATTTTGAATAACTGGTCCATCAGCTAGTGGATCTGAAAATGGAAATCCTAACTCTATGATGTCTGCTCCTCCTTTTACTAATCCTCTCACCGTTGTAATGGTGGCTTTTTCATTTGGAAACCCCATCATTATGTACGCTATCAATGCTTTTTCATTTTTTCTTTTTAATTCTGTAAATTTTTCATTAATTCTAGACATAATTCTACTTAATTACGTTAAATTTTTTATTAATAAAAACTGTTTTGAGCATTAATGTCTTTATTGAAAGTCTTATCTTCCAGGTCTCTTGTATGATCTTTCTTTTACTTGACCTAATGACGCTGCTGTATTTTCATGCCTTTTACCTATCTCTTCTTTAGATTTTTCAGAATTTTCGTCATTTTTTATTTTAAATATTTTATTGGTATCTACTTCTTCATCTTCTTGCTTTTTGTAAATGATGTTTGTTCCTGAAGGGATTTGACCTTCTTTAACAATTTTTTTCTTTTTAGGTTTACTTTCTTCTTTTTGGTTTTTTTGTGACCAACTAATATTATTTAGATCTGATGATGATGATTTTTCAATATTATAATCCCCTAATGTTTTTCTCATAATTTGCTAATTAATCACTAGTAAACAAATGTACTGAAATTCTTACTTTTTACATTATTGAATTTATTTAATTAAAACAAGTATTACTGATAACATTACCACTACTAAAAATCCTGAAATTAAAGCAATTTTTGCATTATCCATATTTTTTATATCTACAATATTGTATTTATTTTATTTTATGTTTTGATCATACTTAATTATTTTGTATTTAATTCATTAGTGTGATTTCTAAACCTCTCATACTTGGAATGATTTTTGCATTGGGAATTATAATTTATGTTATGACAATGAACCAATAATCTTTTTTTCTTACACTTGTTGTTGTTTTACAATTAAAATAATTATAATAATCTTGATTAAAAATTATAAAAAATTTATTTTTATTTGTAATTTTTACATAAAAAAAATTATTATAGAAATACTTAAGTTCAAAAAATGCTTAGTTAATGTATTAGGAATAAGTCCACCACTACCCCCTGAGTGTAATACTCTAAAGGAAACTTGACGGGATCTTGCTTTGG
>JABGZU010000108.1 GCA_018674605.1 Candidatus Nitrosopumilus sp. | reverse complement strand
TTTCAAGTTTAGCACCAACACAAACTAATTTTCCTGATGCAAAAATCAAGATTACTGTTTTTGGATCAAGCATTCTGTGAATCAATCCTGGAAATTGCTCTGGCTCGTACATACTTCTTGGTAATGTTCTTGCTGCTTGTTCCAAGTTGACTTTACCTCCAAGATTAATTGAGGATACGATATTTTGAATAGTTACTGTTGCGTCTTTTTTTACTTTGACTTTGCCTTTTCGAAGTTGTTGAACTACTGTCTTTACTGCTTTTCTTGCCAATTCTTCTGATTTGGAACCAGTACAGACCATTTTGCCTGAACTGAAAATCAGTGTTGCGCTCTTTGGAGATTTTAATCTGAATACTAATCCTGGAAATACGTCTGGATGATACTCTACATCTGGAAATTTTCTTGTAATTTCGTTTAAATCCATTTTTTGATCAACTGATGCGGATGCTACTACGTTAACTATGCTTATCATTGGTTTTGTTTGTGCCATGCGGATTTTTTCTAGTTCTACTATATAAAAGGACTATGTTCTGCATATTCTTGTGATTTTATCTTATTTTGACGAATCATTTAATTTAGATTTGAAAATTTTTATTTTTATTGAATTTCACAAATTTTGATTTTGATCAAGCATTTTCCATGGGTGATGATACAAATCCACTAATGATGTTAATTTGGATTCTTCCGATAATCCTCTTTGTATTTTATGGACAACAAATTCAACTGTTAGTTACTTCTGGTGAAATTAAAAAAGGAATTAAAAAATTAAATAATTTTCGATTAAATTCTAAAACAGAATTAATTGATTATGTAAATAATAATCTAAACCCTGCAAATGATCCTACAAAAAAAATTGAACAATTTTTAGATTATTTTACAATAATGCCTGTCGATATGGATCCTAGCGGTATTGTTGAAAAAGTAAGACACACTGTCAGGTCCAGAGAAGATTATACTCGAAATCATATAAAATCAATGTCTCCTGGAATTAATGATGTTGAATTAAATCGTGTTCAAACTTTACTTGAAATTTCATCTTCATTGCAAATGATTCACAAAATAGTTAATCATATGTTTTTGACTGCAAAAAAACAAAAGAATTATCCCTTAATTTTACCTGTTCAGATGATTCTTCCTTTTCTAATGGAACATGCTGAGGCAATGAACTCTTCAATTTCTGCATTTAAAACCGGACAACCTCTTGGTGATGGTATTGGGCCAATGGTAGTTGGAAAAATGATGTTAGATGCCAAAAAAGAAATTATTTCATTTCAAACTGCTTTGGCAAAAGTAGAGTATGAAAAAAGAAAATTATTTTTACTAAAAGCAGAAGGTCCATCTTCTACTGTTGGTAGACCTGATGATGCATTACAAAAAATTGTTAATGATAATAAAATTGATGCAGTGATTATGATTGATGCTGCATTAAAAATGGAAGGTGAGGACTCTGCATCTGTTGCACGTGGATTTGGTGCAGCCATTGGGGGGATTGGAACTGAAAAATTCCAAATTGAGCACATTGCCACACAAAATGAAATTCCAATTTTCTCAATAATAGTAAAACAGTCTGTAAAAGAGGCAATTACCTTGATGAGCAAAGAAATTGCTGATCAGGCCGATAATGTACGCTCACAAGTCTATGAAATGATCCTTGAAAATACTGCTGAAGGACAATCTATAGTGGTAATTGGAGTTGGAAATACTGCTGGAGTTCCACAATGATATTTTCTAAAGAAAAAACCATCCTTGCATACACCGTTGAAAAATGTACTAAATGTGAAAAATTAAACAAACGGGATTTTGTTATGGGTGATGTCTTATTTACGAATTCTTCTAAGTGTTCTTTTTGCAGTGAAGTTACAATTATTGAAAAAATATTTGGCCAAGTTTTAGAATAATCTTTTTTCAATTTTTATTGTAACTATAATTGTAATTGGATAAATACAGTACTTTTTTTAACTTAATTACGAGAATTTAAAAAATGAAAAATAAATTAAATTTAGCAAAAAAATATGCAATTAAACAACATAAAGGACAATATCGTAAAAATCAAAAAACTCCTTACTGGCATCATTTACGTGATGTGGTAAACAATCTTGAAATGATGGGAATTACTGATGAATCTATTTTATGTGCTGG
>JABGZU010000128.1 GCA_018674605.1 Candidatus Nitrosopumilus sp. | reverse complement strand
ACTGCAGTTGGTGCAACCTTACAAAGAGATGTAGTTCCAGGAGAATTAATCAAATTAAGCAAAAATGGGATTGAGACTGAAAAGTTTTCAGATGATAAATCCCGTGCACACTGCTCATTTGAATTCACATACTTTGCTCATCCTTCAAGTAACATGGAGGGGCGTAACATCTACGTTTCAAGAAAAAGAATTGGAGAATACATGGCAAAAAAATTCCCAATTGCAGATGCAGATTTAGTTATTCCAGTACCTGATTCAGCACGTCCTGCAGCTTTGGGATATGCTCAAGCACTTGGAGTATCTTTTGATGAAGGATTACTAAAAGACCGTTACAGCAAGAAAGGTCCTTTGAGAAGTTTCATTGAACCACATCAAAGTGATAGAGTTGAGATTAATAGATGGATTATTCCAATTAGTGAAATTATTCGAGATAGACATGTTGTGGTAATTGATGATAGTTTAGTTAGAGGTACTAGTTCTAAGGCAATAATTAAAGCACTTCGTAAATCAGGGGCTAAAAAAATTAGTATGCTCATTACGTATCCTCAAATTAATTATCCTTGTTATGCTGGAATTGATTTTCCATCACAAGAAGAACTTGCAACTTACACCAATGGTAAAGAAATGACTAGTGAGCAAATAACTGAAATGGTCCGGCAAAGTATTGGTGTGGACTTTTTGGGGTACAATGATGCTGAGAATTTAGCTAATGCTGTAGGAATTCCAACGGACTCTATGTGCTTTACATGCTCATCTGGAAATTATGATTCTTTGGGAATTAAACCTGATTTTAGCAAAACTGAACAAGTTAAAGCAAAATAGTATAATTTTAAAAAGTCCCAAAAGATATGACGTATCGACGTTCTTTATCTCTCAAGACTTACATTTACTTGGATTTACTCCTATATTAGATCGCTGAATCATTCCTTCTTTTTAAATTAATTTTGAGCCTACCTTATTTTTGAGACTCCTGGATTGTGTTTTATTTTGTCTTAGTGTCTTCCAACAATCCCATAATTCCATTATTTGTAACAATTCCTATGATTTTTTCATTGTCATTTGGGTCTGTAATTGGTATCATATCAAATGGATGTGAATTCATTTTTTGAATCACTGAATATAGATAATCACTTGATTGTGCTGTGTGGAATTTTTTATACATTACATCTGAAATTGTAATTAAATTACGTGTTTTTTTATGAGCTTTCTCAATCTCTTGTTTTGAAACCAGTCCTACTAATTTTCCTAAATCATCAAAAACAAGGAATGGTATTTTTCCTATACTGTTGTTGGCAGAAAAATCTTTGATTGAAATGTTTGTAATTGTTTTAGGATATTCTTTATTCATTACTGAACTTGCTAGAGTATCTGAAACAACTCTTCTAAAATAAATTGGTATAAAGCCTAGTTCTAATGTGCCAACTTTAAAATGAATTATTTTTTTTAGTTTACGTTGAAGTTCTACACTGGATATGATCATAGTTATGAGAGTTCCTAAAACTAATAATGAAAATAATCTACTATCCATAATTTGTGCCTGAAGTAATGATAACATTAATGCTAAATCCACTGCCCCTTTTGACATTACACCATAAGCTACTGTAGTTGCTGGTCGCATGTTTGCAATCCGTACTGCGATATAGGAACTCAAAAATTTCACTCCTGTCATAATTACTAAAAATGTAGTAATTATCCACCATTCTAATTCTAAAAATGCAAAACTAAAATGAATTCCAATACCTGCAAAAAATATTGGAATAAAAATTCCGTATCCTATTACACTGATATTTTTTGATATTTCATTATATTCCTCTTTATTCATTCTAGATACTGCAATTCCTAACAGTAAGGCACCGATAGCCCCATGTACTCCACTAATTTCTGCAAAATATGCTACAAGAAGAATAACTCCAATTACTATTGCAAAATATGCTTCTTTTACACGTAAATGATTTTTGATTAATCTGAAAAAATGGGGTAATCCAAAAACTGAAAGAAGTCCTGCTACTGCAAAAAAGATCAACATTTTTGCAAATAACCATAACATTTCTGAAATTTCAGGTGTTCCTGAATTTGTATCTAATTGAATAAATACACTTACAACAATAATTGCAATAAATTCTACAATTGCAGTTACTGTAAAAATCTCAAGTCCTATTCTTGATTTTAATTTGCCCAAATCACTTAGTACTTTTGCTGTAACTCCTAAACTGGATGCTGCAATTACACTTGCAATTGCAAATGATTGTATAAAATTCAAATCTATAACTAATCCAAAAACCCCTGCAATCAAAAATGGAATCATAAATGCGACAATAGATCCTGCAAATATTTTACCTCTCATGACCTTGAACAGTCCTGCAATATCTATTTCCTCAAGACCTATGAGGAAAAATAAGAAAAATACTCCAATTGAAACAAACAATTCAATTGCTTCTATGGGGTGTACGATTGCTAAAAACGCCGGCCCAACAATTATTCCTGCAAGAACATTTCCTAAAATTGTTGGTTGTCCAATTCTATGAAGTAACTCCCCTCCAAGTTTTGATGCGATAACTAATACTGCTATAAATAAAATTGCTTCAAATGTCAAACTTGATTCAATATCTTATTTGATATTACATAAACTAATATTTTTGTGGAAATACCTACAATGCACCACAAGATGAATGTGTAGTAGTTTTTCCACAATAAACGCATGTTATCTGTATTTGTCCATGCCTCATGGTGTGTCTCAATTTTTTAATTTAGAAAATTCTAAAATACTTATCAAATTATTTGCGGTATTGAATTTTAAAAATATTTAAATAATTTCCTAAATACACTGCAATCTTCTTCTTTATACTTCATAACCTTGTATTATCATTATGAATAGAAAGGAAAAATCATTATTAGATTCAGAAACAAAACAACGAATTGCAAAATATGATGAATTACAACGTCTTGAAAAGTGGCAAATTGGACAAGCAAGATTTCCATGATTATATTTTAAATAAGATCAAAAATATTGATGAATTTACACTCCCTTTTATTTATTAAAATTAATTGTAAGTATTCTTATTTTTGAGACATTCTGGAGATTTAACCTCAATTACTCATATGGTCGATATATTTTCATGATATCTTGAGATAGTTGATTAAATCTAATTTTGATCTTATGCCTTAATTATTGATAAAACATTTGGGAATTATTTTAAATAACTAAAATTT
>JABGZU010000086.1 GCA_018674605.1 Candidatus Nitrosopumilus sp. | reverse complement strand
CATAAAGTTTGTTCAGATGCATTATACTCTGGATTAAGTGCAATTGGATTAACACCATTTGCAAAAGAAGAAGATCGTTCAATTTCAATTATTGCATTAAACTACTTGGATGGACTTGAAGACAAAGTTTTCAGAAGTACATTAGCTGATAAATTTAAAGTATTAGTTGCAGGTGGATTTGGTGATCTTAAAGGTAAAGTATTCAGAGTTGGATGTATGGGTGAAGTAAGTCCATATCATGTTATGAGAACTATTTCTGCAATTTCATCTACTTTAGCAATGATGGGATATGAAACTGATGCTGCAGCAGGACTCAAAATTGCGGAAGAAAAATTAAAAGCTCTCTAAATTTTTGTGAATATTTAGAACGTTTAACTAATATAAGGAAATTCAAGAACGTTGACATTGACTTTTGATAAAGGCTCATTAATTTTAGTTGATTATACTGCAAAAGTAAAAGATGATGATGAAGTTTTTGACACAACTCTTGAAGCAGATGCAAAAAAATACTCACTTCATGAAGAAAATGCCAAGTATCATCCAAAATTAGTTTCAATTGGTGAGACATCGTATCCTGTTCTAAAAGGATTTGATGAAGCATTAGCAAAAACATCTGTTGGAGATAAACTAACAGTTGAGGTTACTCCTGACAAAGGTTTTGGTGAAAGAGATTCTGGAAAAGTTAGAATGGTTCCACTTAGAAAATTAGGTGAAGATGCTGAAAAAGTTTCAGTAGGTGATACAATTGAAGTTGATAATAAAAGAGGAATTATTCGTTATATCGGATCTGGTAGAGTACAAATTGATTATAATCATAGATATGCCGGAAAAACAATTCTGTTTGATGTTAATGTATTGAAATCCCTTGATTCTCCTAATGATAAAGTTGATGCAATTTTAAAAGAAAGACTTCCAGTAGAAGATGCAAAAATTGTCTTTGACTTAAAAGGTAATGAAGCAAATGTTACAATTCCTGAAGAAATTTTACGTGCTGATGGTTTACAAATAATGAAACATTTTATTCAGTTAGATATTTTCAAATTTGTTAAAACTTTAGAAAAAATAAATTTTGTTGAGACTCATATCAATAAACAAGTTTCCGCAAAGAAACCTGAAACAAAAGAAAATACTTCTGAACAAAAAACTGCCTAAATTAAATAACTTTAGTACTTTTTGCAAGATTTAATGCTGTTTTCTTAGTCATTTTAATTTCTTTTAAAATTGTATATCTCTCTGGTCTTAATTCTTGTGCAATAACTAATGCTTGAATAATTACATCTGGCTCAAGTCCAATTTGTTTTGCAGTAGTTGGTGCACCAACATCTTTTAATGTTTTAATAATTTTTTTCCAATCTTGTCCTTGTAACTTTGCCATCATTATAGATCCAAGACCACATTTTTCTCCATGTAATCCAATACCTGGTGCAATTTTGTCTAATGCATGTGAAAAAAGATGCTCTGCTCCAGAACATGGTCTGCTACTTCCTGCAATACACGATGCCACCCCTGCACTAATCAATCCTTCTACAATCACGCGTGCATCTAATCCTTTTTTTGCAAATTCAGAAGAATTTTCCATGACAATTTTAGCACTCATCATTGCTAAGTCTGCTGCGTATCTTCCATAGTACTCCTTCTTTCTTTTATTTCCTAATTGCCAATCTTTTACAGCTATAATATTAGCAATAAGATCTCCACAACCACTAGCTAAAAGTTTTGCTGGAGCTTTTTTAATTATATCAATATCTACAAAAACACCCATAGGTGCTGATGCTATGATTGAATGAGGTTTATCACTTTTTACAGAAACAAATGGACTTGCCATTCCATCATGTGATGCAGCAGTTGGTAAGCTTACAAATGGTATTGATAAATTATATGAAATTAATTTTGCAGTATCTACTGAACGACCACCACCAATCCCTACAATCAAGTTTGAATTATCTTTTCTAACATCTTTTTCAATTTTATTAATTGATTTAATTTGATTATTTATTGATGTATGCCAAACAAATTGAATTTTTTTAATTTTTAATGATTTTTCTATTTTTGTTTTTAAAACTTTTTGAACATTTATTCCAGATATCAATGAAACTTTTTTTGGTTTATTTAATGAATTTAGAAATTTTCCAAAACTTCCTATGTTTTTTTCGCCAATTTCAATGAGTCTTGGTAACTCCATTGTATGTGATTTCATGTGATCTTCATTTTTTCTCATTATTTATCATTTCAAAGGATCAAAAAGTTATTTAAAAGGGTGCCATGACATCTACTTTATCTTAAAAGGTGTATTTTGTCAAATAACGTTGAAGAAAAAATTTTGCATGGGACTACCACTGTAGGTATTAAGGCTAAAGATGGTGTTGTATTATGTGCCGATATGAGGGCTAGTGCTGGATATTTTATAGCAAATAACAATACTATGAAAATTCAACAAATTGATTTACATGCAGGCTTGACCTTGGCTGGAGGAGTTGCAGATGCACAAAATATCGTTGATGTTTTACGATATCATTCTAATTTACATAGAGTTGATAAACAAAATTCAATTTCAATTCATTCTCTTGCAAGACTTTGTTCATTGATATTTCATCAAAACAGAGGATATCCGTTTATGGCTGATATCTTACTTGGTGGTTATGATGTAAATGGTCCTGCATTATTTAATGTCGATATGTTTGGTTCTGTTGAAGAAAAATCTTATGTTACAACTGGTAGTGGATCACCCGTAGCTTATGGTTTACTTGAAGAAGAATATAGAAATGACCTCACAGTTGAAGAGGCAAAAAAAATAGCTTTACGAGCTGTTAAAGCTGCAATTGTTAGAAACATTGGTACAGGTGATGGAATAAACATCGCAATAATGGATAAAGATGGATTCCGTCTTTTAACCGATGAACAAAAGAAGGCAGTTATTGAACTTTAGTGATTTAATGCAAAGAAAACAACCTCCAAAAGAATTACCTCCAAGCAGCCAGAATATAATGGCTACCATACTGCAAAGTATGCCCAAAGAAGCAAGTATTACAAAAATAGAATATGAGGGACCAAGAATTGCACTTTATACAAATTCTCCTAGATACCTATTAGAAAATAATGAAACAATTTCAAAACTTGTCAATATAATAAAAAAACGAATTGTAATTAGAACTGATGAATCTATCCGAAAACCTGAAGATGAATGTAGGAAAATTATTGCAGAGCATATCCCGAAAGAAGCAAATCTTCAAGGAACTTTATTTGATACATCAACTGGTGAAGTTTCAATTGAAGCAAAAAGGCCTTGGTTATTACAAAGAAATTCTAAAGAATTCAATCATGCTGATCTTACTGAAAAAATAGGTTGGAGATTAAGAATTAGAAAATCTACTACTATTCCATCACGCACTATTCAAACAATTAATGCAACTCTAAAACAGGCTTCTGCTGAAAGAAGTAAACAAATGAAACAAGTAGGTGATGATATTTTTAGACCTCGTTTATCTCAACGAACTGAAGTTTCTCTTCATACTCTTGGTGGTTTTGGACAAGTAGGTAGATCTTCTATGTTGTTATCAACACCAGAAAGTAAAATCCTCATTGATTGTGGAATTAATCCTGGTGCTCGCTCTCCAATGGATGCATATCCTAGACTTGATTCTTTAGATCTTACTTTAGATGATCTTGATGCTGTGGTAATTGGCCATGCTCATTTGGATCATACTGGATTCTTACCTGCATTATGTAAATATGGTTACAAAGGTCCAATTTATTGTAGTGAACCAACATTACCTATGATGAATTTAATTCAATTAGATGCAATCAAAGTTGCAGCAGCACAAGGTAGAACCCCAATATACGCAGAACGAGATGTTAAACAAGTTATGCGACAAACAATCTCCTTACCATATGGAACTGTTACTGATATTTCCCCTGACATCAAATTAGTTCTTGCAAATGCAGGACATATTCTTGGTTCGGCATTATGTCATTTTCATATTGGAAATGGAGACCATAATTTTGTATATTCAGGAGATATTAAATTTGGAAAAAGTATTCTATTTGAAGCTGCAAGTTGGAATTTCCCAAGAGTAGAAACATTGTTGATTGAAAGTACTTATGGTCTTAGAGAAGATGTTCAACCAACTAGACAACAAGTAGAATCCTCTTTCATTAATGCAGTAAATAATACTTTAGCAGATGGAGGTAAAGTTTTGATACCAATTCCAGCAGTTGGACGTGCACAAGAAATAATGATGGTAATTGATCATTATATGAAATCTGGTGAAATGGTTGAAGCACCAGTTTTTACTGAAGGGATGATTTCAGAAGCATCAGCTATTCATGAGTCTTATCCTGAATATCTTGCAAGAGAATTAAAACAGAAAATTTTAGAAACAGATGATAATCCGTTTGATTCTGAGTATTTTACAAATATTGAACATGCAGATGCTAGAGAAGAACCAATGAGAGAAAACTCTCCATGTATTATTTTAGCAACATCAGGAATGTTAGAAGGCGGACCTGTCTTAGAATATTTCAAAAATATTGCTCCAGATAAGAAAAACAAAGTATTGTTTGTTTCTTACCAAGTAAATGGAACTATGGGAAGACGAGTTCTTGATGGTTCTAAACAAGTTTCTATGTTGGGAAAAGAAGGAAAAGTTGAAATTGTTTCTGTTAACTGTGGCGTTGAAAAATTAGATGGGTTTAGTGGACACAGTGATTATAATCAATTAATGTCATTTGTACAAAGATTAAGACCAAAACTTCGTAGAGTATTAGTTAATCACGGAGAACGATCAAAATCTGAAAATCTTGCTATGACTATTAGACGAACATACAAACTTCCAGCTCATTATCCTCAAGTTCAAGAAGCAATAAAATTATTTTAAATCATATTCTGGTTTCCAGATCTTTATACTGGATGGTGTAACAATAATTCTTTCTTCACCTAATCTTGCAATATCTGCATCAGCTGTTTTAGCAATTGAATACAATTCTTCAACTACTTTACGTAATTGATCCACATCTTTTTGTGCTAATGGTGTAACCCTGAGAATTAGAATCATTCCTTTTTTAATATCTTCTTTAATAGAATGAACATCACTACTATCCCGAATTGTAATTGCCTTTAGATATGTAGAATTTTCTTGTTTTTGCATTATAACTAAAAATAATATCTACTCCCTCAAAAACTCTTCCTTAGTTTGAACTAATTTTTCTAATTTTTTACGCCTACATTCTAAATTGAATATATGATTCTTCCTCTATACTTTTTGAACTAATTTCTACAACCAAATCATTATCTTTGATATTGACAATTGCTTGTTGGTTATTTGGTGCATCTGAATATCTTAAAGTAACAGATGCTGCAAATTTTAGATGTTCTTTTGAATTATTACCACGTAAAATTGAAACAGGTCCTACAAAATCTTTAGCTTCAAGTAATATGTCTCCAGGTAATGCAATAGCTTTGATCATTTCATTTTCATCTTTATTTCTTCCAACAATAAATTTTGTTTCTTCATCTAATCTAAAATGTCTTCCAATTTTTAATAAATCAATATCGTTTATTGTTGGATTTTCTGTATGTGAAAACAAATCTTTAGCTTTAACTCCAAATTGTGGTTCTGTCAATAAACAACCACCACCTGCATTTGGAGGATTTTCAATTCCATATTTTTTTGCCATATCTAATTGATTTCTTCTAGTTCTTCCTCTAATCATTCCAAGATTTTCTCTTTTGATTAAACCATCTTTTTCAGGATCTGTTTCTGGTAATAGTGCAGCTGATAATGGTCTTACAATCTTTCCAAC
This sequence comes from Candidatus Nitrosopumilus sp., assembly GCA_018674605.1. GTDB lineage: Archaea > Thermoproteota > Nitrososphaeria > Nitrososphaerales > Nitrosopumilaceae > Nitrosopumilus. Next base: position 1,058 of record JABGZU010000086.1, on the reverse strand, counting down.
TAAATCTGATTCTTTTTCAATAGTTCTTAATGCTGGTGCATGTTGACTCATAGGTCTTTGTCCTAATACTTCCCCTGAAATAATAAACTCTGCACCAATTTCTTCCATGTGTTTTTTTGCTGCATCAAACATCATAGATCTACAATCAATACATGGATTAAATCCTGCACCGATTCCATGTTTTGGATGTTTTAACATTTCAATATATTCATCACCAAGATAAACTGTCTTTAAATTTACATTAAGATCATCAGCTCTTTCTCTAATTTCAAATCCACACCCTCTACCACAATCAAAATCACAGAATGGAGTTTTTATTGCAACAGCAGATACATCAAATCCTTGTTCTTGCATCATTTTTATTGCAAGTTGACTATCTAACCCACCTGAAAGTAATGCAACTACTTTTTTCTTTTTCTCTTCTGTCACAGTAGCATTTTTTTAAATTCCTTATACAAACTTTACATCATACATAAATTGAGAATGTAAAATATTGTGATATGAAACAACGTAGAAAAAATCTTCTAAAACATGCTCAAAAAAGTGATTGTGATACACTAGTCACATTTGAGCCTGAAAATCTATTCTACATGACTGGTTTTTGGGGTGAAGCTATAGGATTACTTGAAAAAAATGGAAAAACAACCATTATTGCCCCAGAACTTGAGGTTGGAAGAGCAAAAGATGAATCTAAAGATTGTGATGTAATTACTGCTGAACGTGGAACTGGATTGGTATCTACTTTAATAGAAAAAATTAAGAAAAATCATGTATGTACAGATTGTCAGAATTATTCAACTATGCTTAGCCTAAAAAAATCAATTCCATATCTCAAATCTTCTACAGAACCATTTTACAATACTCGTGTAATAAAAGATGAAAAAGAAATTAAAATCTTAAAAAAGGCTTCTAAAATTATTGATGAAATGTTTTCAATTTGTTCAAAGAAAATAAAAATTGGACAAAAAGAATCTGAACTACAAACAATTTTGATGACATATGCTATGGAACAAGAAATGTTTGATACTGGTTACAAATCTACACTTAACCCATTAATT